>NZ_RWIL01000107.1:0-28797 GCF_009764635.1 Pseudomonas sp. PB103
CAAAAGATCGCAGCCTGCGGCAGCTCCTACAGGGGTAGGCATGAAAAAGGCGCGCCATCCGGGGGATGGCGCGCCTTTTTTGTCACGGTTGGAGCTTAGCTGCCCGCTACCGTCATCCGTTCGATCAACACCGAACCCGTGCGAATGTTGCTGCGCAGCTCCAGGTCATTACCCACCGCGACGATCTGCTTGAACATGTCGCGCATGTTGCCGGCGATGGTGACTTCCTGCACCGCGAACTGGATTTCACCATTCTCGACCCAGAAACCTGCCGCACCGCGCGAATAATCGCCGGTGACCATGTTCAGGCCATGGCCCATCAATTCGGTGACCAACAAGCCACGGCCCATGCGCTTCAACAGCGCCGCCTGATCTTCGTCGCCATGGGTGACGAACAGGTTATGCACGCCGCCGGCGTTGGCGGTGCTCGGCATGCCGAGTTTGCGCCCGGAATACGTGCCGAGGATGTACGAGACCAACTCGCCCTTTTCGACGAACGGTTTGGCGTACGTCGCCAGACCATCACCGTCGTACGAAGCGCTGCCCATCGCGCGCATCAGGTGCGGACGCTCATCGATGGTCAACCATTCCGGGAACAGCTTCTGCCCCAGCGTGCCTTCGAGGAACGACGACTTGCGATACAAGCTGCCGCCAGACACCGCCGAGAGAAAACTGCCGAACAAGCCACCGGCCAGTTCCGCTGAAAACAACACCGGCACTTCACAGGTCGGTACCGGACGCGCGCCCAGACGGCTCGCCGCCCGCTGCGCCGCACGCTGACCGATGCTCACCGGGTCGGCCAGCAAGGTGCCCTGACGGCTGACGTCATACCAATAATCGCGCTGCATCTGGCCATCGGCTTCGGCAATCATCACGCAGCTGAGGCTGTGCCGGGTCGAGGCGTAGCCACCGATAAAACCGTGGCTGTTGCCGTAAACGCGGCAGCCTTGATGCGTGCTCAGCGTGGTGCCATCGGCGTTCTTGATCCGCGCGTCGGCATCAAACGCCGCCGCTTCGCAGATCAGCGCCTTCTCGATGGCCTGCTCCGGGGTGATGTCCCATTCGTGGAACAGATCGAAATCCTGCTGTTCGCGAGCCATCAGCGCGGCATCTGCCAGGCCCGAGGCTTCGTCTTCAGAGGTGTGCTTGGCAATCGCCAACGCCGCCGCGACAGTTTCGCGAATCGCCTCCGGGCCGGTGGCGGACGTGCTGGCCGAGCCTTTGCGCTGGCCGACGTACAGCGTGATGCCAAACCCCTGATCGCGGTTGAACTCGACTGTTTCGACCTCGCGCTGACGCACCGAAGTGGACAAGCCCTGTTCCAGCGACACCGCCACTTCGCAGGCACTGGCGCCCTGACGCTTGGCTTCGGCAATGATCTGCTCGACCTGTTCTTGCAGTGCCGGCAAAGCCTGCGGGCCGACGCTTTCAACTGCACTCATGCTCATCTCCACTCAAATTCTGCTTTCGGCTGGGGCCATCGAGCGACCGGGCCGGACAAGCGGCCCCCGACTGGTTATCATGGCGGCGTTTCTTTGCGGACTGCCACCATGGTTGATTCTTACGACGACTCCCTCGATACGGGAGAAAAAAGCAAATCTCAGGTCAAACGCGAGCTGCATGCTCTGGTTGACCTTGGCGAGCGCCTTACAACACTCAAGCCTGACTTGGTGGCAAAACTGCCACTGACCGACGCGATGCGCCGTGCCTTGGCCGATGCGCCCAAGCACACCGCGAATATCGCGCGTAAACGGCATTTGCAGTTCATCGGCAAACTGATGCGCGATCAGGACACTGACGCGATTCTGACCTTGCTCGATCAACTCGATGCCTCCACTCGCCAATACAACGAGCGTTTCCATAACCTGGAACGCTGGCGCGATCGCCTGATCGCGGGCGACGACGCCGTGCTGGAAAAATTCGTCGTCGAGTACCCGGACGCCGATCGCCAGCAATTGCGTTCCCTGATCCGTCAGGCTCAGCACGAGGTTGCGCAAAACAAACCTCCTGCATCCAGCCGCAAGATCTTCAAGTACATCCGTGAGTTGGACGAGACTCAACGCGGCCTGCGTTGAAACCTCGCCCCTGTAGGAGCTGCCGAAGGCTCGGGCCGCGATCGGACGATCTTTTGATCCTGAAAACAAAGATCGCAGCCTTCGGCAGCTCCTACACACGTTTCTTTATGCGCCCGTGCCACCCACGGTGATCGCATCGATTTTCAGCGTCGGCTGACCCACGCCTACCGGCACCGACTGCCCATCCTTGCCGCACGTACCTACACCGCTGTCCAGCGCCAGATCGTTACCGACCATCGACACCCGGCTCATTGCCTCAGGGCCGTTGCCGATCAACGTCGCGCCTTTGACCGGCGCGGTAATCTTGCCGTCTTCGATCAGGTACGCCTCGCTGGTGGAGAACACAAACTTGCCGCTGGTGATGTCGACCTGACCGCCGCCGAGATTGGCGCAGTAGATGCCCTTCTTCACCGACGCAATGATTTCCGCCGGATCGCTCTCGCCACCGAGCATGTAGGTGTTGGTCATGCGTGGCATCGGCAGATGCGCGTAGGATTCACGACGACCGTTACCGGTACGGGCCACGCCCATCAGGCGCGCGTTGAGCTTGTCCTGCATGTAGCCCTTGAGTACGCCGTTTTCGATCAGCGTGGTGCACTCGGTCGGCGTGCCTTCGTCGTCGACACTCAGCGAACCGCGACGACCGCTCAAGGTGCCGTCATCGACGATGGTGCAAAGCTTCGAGGCAACCATTTCGCCCATGCGCCCGCTGTAAGCCGAACTGCCCTTGCGGTTGAAATCGCCTTCCAGACCGTGGCCGACCGCTTCGTGCAACAGCACGCCAGACCAGCCCGAACCCAGCACCACCGGAAAAGTACCGGCCGGTGCCGGGATCGCTTCGAGGTTCACCAGCGCCTGACGCAACGCTTCACGGGCATAACCCATGGCGCGGTCTTCGGCGAGGAAATAACGGTAGTCAGTGCGCCCGCCACCACCATGCCCGCCGCGCTCGCGACGGCCATTCTGCTCAACGATGACGCTGACGTTGAAGCGCACCAGCGGCCGCACATCGGCAGCCAGACCGCCATCGGTAGACGCCACCAGAATCCGCTCCCAGACCCCGGCCATGCTCACACTGACCTGCTGGATACGCGGATCAAGCGCGCGGGTCGCGACGTCGATGCTCTTGAGCAATTCGACTTTCTCGGCCCGGCTCAACACTTCCAACGGGTTGTCCGGCGCATACAACTGGGCGACGTCTTGGCTGGTGAACGCCTGCACCGTGCCGTTCTGCCCGGCACGGGAGATCGAACGCGCCGCACGTGCGGCCGCGCCGAGGGCTTCGAGGGTGATCGCGTTGCTGTAGGCGAAACCGGTTTTCTCACCGGATTGCGCGCGCACGCCAACGCCCTGGTCGAGGTTGAAGCTGCCTTCCTTGACGATGCCGTCTTCCAGTGCCCAGGACTCGGAGATCTGTCCCTGAAAATACAGGTCGGCGGCATCGATGCCCGGACCGGCCAGATCGCCGAGTACGCCTTGCAGGCTCTCGATGGTCACGCCGCCCGGTGCCAACAGGTGATCACTGACTGAGGACAACAACTCGCTCATAGGTTTACGCCTTAAATTCATGTTCTGAAGCAGGCCGCTGTGCGCCCTGCGAGAAAAACCGCCGATGACGCGTCACCGGCATTCGCGCCCTGATGGACGCTTGTTCATTGCTATCGCGCTCGGCCAGCAACACCGCTTCGCCTTGATCCTGCTGCGTCAGCACGCGGCCCCATGGGTCGACAATCGCCGCATGGCCGAAGGTTTCGCGCGGCCCCGGATGGGTACCGCCCTGCGCTGCCGCCAACACATAACACTGGGTTTCAATGGCCCGTGCGCGAATCAGCACGTCCCAATGCGCCGCCCCGGTCACCGCAGTAAACGCCGACGGTGCGGTAATCAATTCAGCACCGGCGGCGCGCAATTCGCTGTAAAGCTCCGGGAAGCGCAAGTCGTAACACACGGTCAGGCCCAATTTACCCACCGGCGTGTCCGCCACCACCACACCACTGCCATAAGCATAGTCATCGGATTCGCGGTAACGCCCACGATTGTCCGCTACATCGACATCAAACAGATGCAACTTGTCGTAGCGCGCAACAAACTCGCCGTGTTCATCGACCAGCAACGAACAGGCATTGGCCTTGCCCCTCGGCTGACCTACCGGCGGCAACGGCAACGTGCCAGCCACTATCCATAACTTGAGGTCGCGGGCGGTCTGTTTCAACCATGGCAGGATCGGTCCTTCGCCCAACGCTTCGGCACGGCCGATGTCGGCAACGTCGCGACGGCCCATGGCGGCGAAGTTTTCCGGCAGCACTGCCAGCTTCGCACCGCTGGCCGCAGCCTGTTCGAGCAGGCGCCGGGCCTGAACCAGATTGGCCAGCACGTCGCTCTGGCTGACCATTTGAATCACTGCTAAAGACATGGCCGCTCCTCGGTATCTGCACACAACCTTGTAGGAGCTGCCGCCGGCTGCGATCTTTTGATCTGGCTTTTGACAACAAAATCAAAAGATCGCAGCCTGCGGCAGCTCCTACAGGGGGGTAGTGTCTGCTAGTTAAAAAGGCTTGTCGAAGGTGATTTTCGGCTCTTTCCACGGGCCTTTGACGGTGTATTTGACACTGGCGAAGCGTGCCACGCGGTCACCGATCAGCTTGTCGATCAGGAACAGCGCACCGCCGACCGCCGGAGCGCCAACGATCAATGCGGCAATCGGCAGGTTATTGGTCACCGGCAGCGTCACCAGCAGCTTGGCGTCGACCTGTTCAGCGACCAGGTCCAGCTTGCCGTTAAGCTCCAGATTGCTCGACGGCCCCGTCAGGCGAATCGGTTCTTTCGTATCGTAAACCCCGTTGGTCGCCACCAGCAGCCCCTTGACCCGGTCATAGCTCAGGCCTTTGCCAAACAAATCGGAGAAGTCCAGGCGCAGGCGGCGGCCAATCGAATTGAAGTTGAGCAAACCAAACACCCGCAGCGCCTGGGCTCCGCCCTCCACTTCAACAAACTGGCCCTTGTTCAACGAGGCATCCAGCGTGCCGGAGAAGCGCTTGGTCGCCAGCCATGCCGGCGAGCCTGGCCAGCGGCCATCAACGTCCATGTGGAATTCTTCGCTGGTCACGCTCGGCGCGAAGCCCCAGCCCTTGAGCACATCGGCGAGGTTCTTGCCGCCGATCCGGCCCTTGAACCAGCTGTTGGTCGAACCCGGCGCGCCTTCCCAGCCGCCGTTGCCTTGCAAGAGGATGCCTTTGAGGCCCATGTCGAGGCTGTTCAGGGCGATGCCTTTGGGCGTCGGTCGTACCTTGAGCGACCAGCCACCGACCAGATCCTGGCCCTGGAACAGTTGATTGATGGTGAGATCCAACGCCGGGATTTTCGTCGGATCAACCGACGCCAATGGATCAGGTGCGTTTTCATCGGCCTGCACCGTCGGGTCCGGCGCCGGCAATTTCACGTACTGCAGGCTCACCACAATCGGCACACCTTTGGCATCCGGCAGACTGGCCGCGCCTTTGGCCTGCAGGCTGTCGAGGGCCAGCGCCCAGGTGCCGGGTTTGCGGTTCAATTGCACGGAAGCCTGATCCAGCGTGGTGCCAAACGCCGTCAACTTGCCAACCTTGAAGTCGGCGCTGCTGAGCAACTGTTTGGCACTGCCGCCGGGATCCTGTCCGGCGTACTTGCTGACCAGTTCCTGCCACGGCGCGACGTCGAGTTCCGAGAGCACGCCCCGAATGCGCAGCCCCTTGGCTCCCGGAAGTACGGCCTCACCGGAACCGAGGAACAACTCACCGCGACCGTCGGCAAAACTGGTGGGCGGCGCGGCGAAGGTGAAATTGGCCAGTTGATCGTAATTGACCCAATAACGACGTTCCTGCCCCTGCAGGGTCATGCGGAACACCGTGTCGCGGCCGACATCGGCGGCCATGCCAAACGGCGCTGGCAGATCCACCGCCACGCCTTTCATGCTGGAGCTGACCATCAATTGGCTGTCCGCACCGTCAAGGTTCAGTTGCAACTGATAAGGAATCGTCCCGGTCACCGGCAACGGTTGTGTTACACCCAGCCAGTCGGTGAGTTTCTTTACCTCGACTTGCCCCGACGCGGCGACCCGGGTTTTCAGCTTGCCGGGGCTGCCGTCGGCAAAAATCTGCGCCGTCACCGGTTTGTCGAACGCCCGCGCCGCGATGTTTTGGCCGCTGAGGCCTTTAGCACTGTCAAAGCGGAAATCCCCCTTGAGCTGAGTCAGTTCCAGCTTCGGCTCGGCCAGTTTCAGGCGGGCATTGGCGGTTTTGAAGTCGACGAGAATTTTCGGCTGATCGCCTTTGGCCAACGGAACATCGAGCTTCAGTTTGCCTTGCAGATCACCTGAGCCCTCCCAGCCAGCGAACGTTTCACCCGTACCGATTGGCGCGTCCTGCAAGATCTTCAAGCCGTCACCCAAACCTCCGGCAAACGCGCCATCGAGGAGCAAATGCGTGTTCTGCCCGGACGGCACGTGGGGAATATTGACGAAGACATCGCTGACCTGAGTGTCGAGCAACTGGCCCTTGCTGGCCCAGATGCGCACTCCGCTGTCCTCGATGAAGACATCGCCGCTGACCTTGCTCACGTGCGGCCAGCCCGGCTGGAACGCCAGTTCGGCGTCATGCACCTTGAAGAACAGGCTGATGCTACGGTCGGCCTCGCCGGCGTTTTTGCTCAACGAACCTTGATACTGGAAGAAGCCCTGATCGACTGCGCCTTTGAGAATCGCGGTACGCAGCCACTCATCGAGCGCCGGGCTCAGGACCTCAGGCAGGTACTTGGCGGTGTAGCGACCGTCGCCATCGACCAGCCCGACCCGCAGGTCCATGTAGTCTTCCTGGCTGTGATCGAAATGCAGGCGAATCAGGAAATCACCGGCAATCTTGCCCTCTTCGCCCAGTACCTTCAGGTAGGGCGCAATCAGGGTGAAACCGTCTTTATCGAGCTTCCAGGTCAAGCGCGCGTTGGCCTGAATGTACTGCCATGGCTTGGCGAAAATCGGATCGAGGTGCAGGACGAAATCCTTGCTGTCCATGCGCAACTCGCCGCCGTCGAGGTTGCCACTCAGGCTACCGCTGACATTTCGCGCCGCCGGGGCGCCGTGATAAGCATCGAAACCGACCTGATCGAGATTGGCAGCGAAGCTGAATTTGCTGCCGTCGGTGGCGGCGGGACGGAAATCCAGCAACACATTGCGCAGCCCGCCGGTGACATTCAAATGGTCGACCACTGCGGCAAAACCTTGCGGCAACGGCCCCAATGCATTGAGCAGCGGCGTGATGGGCGTCAAGTCGAGGCGGTCAGCCTGCAGGTGCCAGAGCTCTTCAACCTTATCGGTGGCGCGGGTCTGCTGTAGCTGTACACGCGACTCCCAACGGGTTTCGCCAAAATTCATCGCCAGCGAATCGAGCGTGATCTTCGCGCCAGCGTCACTGTTCTGGTAATACGCATTGAGCGCCAGATTATTGATCTGGATCGGCTTGCGCTCGCCATACGCACCGCTCAGTTGCGGCGCGTTCAGGCGCACCACGGCACTTTGCAGCGTGCCCTTGGCCCAATCGACCCAGACTTCACCACCGGCCTTGATCTCGGAGAAATTCCATTGCTGGGTCAGGCGCTCGGGCAACCATTTCGCCCAATCGCTTTGCGGCAGGCTGGCATAGCCCTCTAACGTGCTGTCCTGCCACTGCTCCGGACGAAGGCGCGTGCGCAAGTTGATCGCGACGGGTTGACCGTCCGGCAAGGTTAAACGGGCATCGAGGCGCTGGCGACTGGCACCGGTTTTCAAATTGAGGCCGACATAGGTGAGAGTCATCGGCGCGTGATCCAGCGGCTGCAAGGTCACCTGACTGTCGAGCACCGAGAGCTGCTGAATCATTTGCGAACGGTTGAACAACTGCTGCGCATCCAGCGGCTGATCGTTCTGCATCGGCAGACCTTCCAGCGCCCAACTACCGTCCTCGGCTTCCTTGAGGCTGATTTTCAAGCCATTGAGTTCCAGATGGGCGATGCGCACCTCGCGCGCCAACAGACTGGCCCAAAGATCCGGCACGGCGCGCACCTGATCGAGACGCAAGGCATTGGCGCCGCTGCCGACCATTACGTCATGCGCCAGCAGGATCGGCGCGAAACCGCTCCAGCTACCTTCCAGTTCGCCAATCTGCAAGGGCATGCCGAGGGCGGCACTGGCCTTGTCTTCGATATCGGTGCGGTATTCGGCGACCAGCGGGGTCAGTTCGCGGCCGAGACTGACGTACAACGCCATCAACACCAGAACCAACGCGCACAGGCCCAGCCCCCAACGGGTGAGTGCGGCCAAAATGCGTGTCAGACGGTCCATGTCAGTTGGCTCCCATGGCAAAAAAACTGCGAAAAGCTGAGGCCAGCCGCGGTGTAAAAGTGGTGATGCAGGGGTTCAGAGCAACACCACGTCATATTGTTCCTGGGAATACATGGTTTCTACCTGGAAGCGTATGGTGCGGCCGATAAACCCTTCAAGCTCGGCCACGTTACCGGATTCTTCATCGAGCAGACGATCCACCACTTTCTGGTTCGCCAGCACCCGATAACCCTCGGCCTGATAGGCGCGGGCTTCGCGAAGGATCTCGCGGAAAATCTCGTAACAGATGGTTTCCGGGGTTTTCAGCTTGCCGCGGCCCTGACAACTGCTGCACGGTTCGCACAGCACCTGTTCAAGACTTTCGCGGGTGCGCTTGCGGGTCATCTGCACCAGGCCCAACTCGGTAATGCCGATGATGTTGGTCTTGGCGTGGTCGCGCTCCAGCTGTTTTTCCAGGGTTCGCAGCACCTGACGCTGGTGCTCTTCGTCTTCCATGTCGATGAAGTCGATGATGATGATGCCGCCGAGATTGCGCAGACGCATCTGGCGGGCAATCGCCGTGGCCGCTTCGAGATTGGTCTTGAAGATGGTTTCTTCAAGATTGCGATGACCGACGAACGCCCCGGTGTTGACGTCGATGGTGGTCATCGCTTCGGCCGGATCGATCACCAGGTATCCGCCAGATTTCAGCGGGACCTTGCGTTCGAGGGCTTTCTGAATTTCGTCTTCGACACCGTAAAGATCGAAGATCGGTCGCTCGCCCGGGTAATGTTCCAGACGATCGGCGATTTCCGGCATCAGTTCGGCGACGAACTGCGTGGTTTTCTGGAAGGTTTCCCGCGAGTCGATACGGATTTTCTCGATTTTCGGGCTGACCAGGTCGCGCAGCGTGCGCAGTGCCAGGCCGAGGTCTTCGTAAATGACGCTCGGCGCACCGATGGTTTTGATCTGTTCGTTGATCTGATCCCACAGGCGCCGCAGGTAGCGGATGTCCATGAGGATTTCATCAGCGCCTGCCCCTTCCGCAGCGGTGCGCAGAATGAAACCACCGGCTTCCTTGATACCTTCTTTGGCCACGCAATCGCTGACCACCTGCTTGAGGCGTTCGCGCTCGGCTTCGTCTTCGATCTTCAGGGAAATGCCGACGTGGGCGGTGCGCGGCATGTACACCAGATAGCGCGACGGAATCGACAACTGCGTGGTCAACCGCGCGCCTTTGGAACCGATCGGGTCTTTGGTGACTTGCACCACCAGACTCTGGCCTTCGTGTACCAGCGCACTGATGCTTTCGACCGCGGGGCCTTCACGCAGGGAGATTTCCGAGGCATGAATGAACGCCGCCCGATCCAGGCCGATATCAACGAACGCTGCCTGCATCCCCGGCAGAACCCGGACGATCTTGCCTTTATAGATGTTGCCGACGATCCCGCGTTTTTGTGTGCGCTCGACGTGCACTTCTTGCAGCACACCGTTTTCGACCACCGCCACGCGCGACTCCATCGGCGTGATGTTGATCAGAATCTCTTCACTCATGGCAGGATCTCGTTCAGGCATGTTCACGATAATGGCCGCATCTGGTTTCGTACGACGCTCATTGCGCGTTCAGGTTTTGCCAACAGGGTATGCCGAAATGGCCCAACAGTTCTGCGGTTTCGCAAACAGGTAGCCCGACCACTGCCGAATAGCTGCCGTTGAGCCCCGCGACAAACACGCCACCGAGGCCTTGAATGCCATAACCGCCGGCCTTGTCCCGGGGTTCGCCGCTGGCCCAGTAGGCCGCCGCTTCTTCACGGCTGATCGGTCGAAAACGCACGCGACTGACCACCACACGCGACTCACAACGCTCACCTTCGAGCACGGCGATGGCGGTCAGCACTTCGTGCTCCTTGCCGGACAACATCATCAGCATGGCGCATGCATCGGCTTCGTCCACCGGTTTGCCAAGTATTTTGCCGTCGAGCACCACTGCCGTGTCGGCACCCAGCACGCAGTACGGTTGAGCGGACACGAGCGTGCGGCGGCCGGCGCAGGCCTTGCCACGCGCGAGGCGTTCGACATAGGCCGACGGCGATTCTTCGGGAAGTGGGGTTTCGTCGATGTCCGCACTGATGGCGGAGAACGCGACGCCGATCTGCGTGAGCAATTCACGGCGTCGCGGTGATCCGGAGGCGAGGTAAAGCGGCTTCATCAAAACATCTCCCTGTTCAGTGCCCTGCTTCACCGGCTCAATTGATTTTGTAGCGGCGGCGCAATCCACGCAAAGCGAAGCTGACCCACGGCCAGAGCAAGGCACTGACCAGTGCCGGAAGCACCAGCGCCAGGGTCGGCTGGCGGTTGCCGGTCAGGGCGCTGAGCCACAATTGCACCAGTTGCGCGAGGCCGAAGATCACCAGGATCACCAGGCACTGTTGCCACATCGGGAACATCCGCAGACGTTGCTGCAACGACAGCACAAGGAAGGTGATCAGCGTCAGGATCAAAGCGTTCTGGCCGAGCAATGTGCCGTACAGCACGTCTTCGGCCAGGCCCAGACAAAATGCCGTAACCATGCCGACCGTGTGCGGCATGTACAGCGCCCAGAACGTCAGAAGCAAGGCCAGCCACAGCGGGCGCAGGATTTCCATGAACTGCGGCAACGGCGAAACGCTGAGCAGCAGGCCAATGGCGAATGTCAGCCAGACCATCCAGCCGTTACGCGAGGCAGTCGCTCCGACCATTATTCTTGTCTCCCGGTAGTGGCAGGCGCAGTGACCGGAGGTTTCGCCGCCGGCCGTGCAGCGGGCTGCGACGCCGGTGGTTTACTGGCCGCCGGGGTCGTTGCCGGAGGTTTTGCTGCGGCGGGCGGTTTGCTTGCCGGTTTGGCAGGCGCGGCGCTTGCGGCCGTGACCGGGGCAACTGCGGCTGGCGTTGCAGTAGGCGTTGCAGCTGCAGGCGGGCTCACGGTTTTCGGCACGGTGGCCGGAATGATCGGGCCGCCGCCGAAGGCATCGAGATTTTCCTGCGCCTGCGCGGCATCGTTGGCGCGCTCTTCGGCGGTGCGGGTGTCGCTGAACACCAGCAGCAGGTAGCGGCTGCGGTTGAGTGCGGCAGTCGGCACGGCGCGAACGATGGCGAAAGGCTGACCGGAATCGTGGATCACTTCCTTCACGGTCGCCACCGGGTAACCGGCCGGGAAGCGCTGGCCGAGACCGGAACTGACCAACAGATCGCCTTCCTTGATATCCGCCGTGTCGGCGACGTGACGCAGTTCCAGGCGTTCCGGGTTACCGGTGCCGCTGGCAATCGCACGCAGACCGTTACGGTTCACCTGCACAGGAATACTGTGAGTGGTGTCGGTCAACAGCAATACACGCGAGGTGTAAGGCATCAACTCGACCACCTGGCCCATCAGACCGCGTGCATCGAGCACCGGTTGACCGAGCACCACGCCGTCGCGCTCACCTTTATTGATGATGATGCGATGGGTGAAGGGGTTGGGGTCCATGCCGATCAACTCGGCCACTTCGACCTTTTCGTTGACCAGTGCGGAAGAATTGAGCAACTCGCGCAGCCGAACGTTCTGCTCGGTGAGGGCGGCAAGCTTTTGCATGCGACCCTGCAGCAGCAGGTTTTCGGTCTTGAGTTTTTCGTTTTCGGCGACAAGCTCGGTGCGGCTGCCGAACTGGCTGGCAATCCCTTCCCACAGACGTCCGGGCAGGTCAGTGATCCAGTAGGCATCCATCAGCACCAGCGACGCTTGTTTGCGCGCGGGTTTGAGCAGATCAAAGCGGGCGTCGACCACCATCAGCGCGACCGACAGCACGGCCAGCACCAACAGGCGCACGCCCAACGAAGGGCCTTTGGCGAAAAGCGGTTTAATAAGCCGCTCCTCCCAGGCAAATGTTCTGTTTATTCATACGGCATCAAACCGGCCTGGATGAAGACTGACAGAAGATAAACGCCAACAGGCAGCACTGCAAAGTGCTGCCTGCGCGCTCACCCACGTATTGCAATCGGCGACTTATTCGCTCGAGAGCAGGTCCATGGTGTGTTTATCCATCATTTCCAATGCACGGCCACCGCCGCGAGCCACACAGGTCAGCGGATCTTCGGCAACGATCACCGGCAGACCGGTTTCCTGGGCCAGCAACTTGTCGAGGTCACGCAGCAGCGCGCCACCACCGGTCAGCACCAGGCCACGCTCGGCGATGTCGGAAGCCAGTTCCGGCGGCGATTGCTCCAGGGCGCTTTTCACAGCCTGAACGATGGTTGCCAGGGACTCTTGCAGAGCTTCCAGCACTTCATTGGAGTTCAGGGTGAATGCGCGTGGAACGCCTTCGGCCAGGTTGCGACCGCGAACGTCGACTTCGCGAACTTCGCCGCCCGGGTAGGCCGTGCCGATTTCCTGCTTGATGCGCTCGGCGGTGGATTCACCGATCAGGCTGCCGTAGTTACGACGCACGTAGGTGATGATCGCTTCGTCGAAGCGGTCGCCGCCAACACGCACGGATTCGGCGTAAACCACACCGTTCAGGGAGATCAGCGCGATTTCAGTGGTACCACCACCGATATCCACGACCATCGAGCCGCGTGCTTCTTCTACCGGCAGGCCGGCACCGATCGCAGCCGCCATTGGCTCTTCGATCAGGAACACTTCACGCGCACCGGCACCGAGGGCCGATTCACGGATGGCTCGACGCTCAACCTGAGTGGATTTGCATGGAACGCAGATCAGCACACGAGGGCTAGGCTGCAGAAAGCTGTTTTCGTGAACCTTGTTAATAAAGTATTGCAGCATCTTTTCGCAGACGCTGAAGTCGGCGATCACGCCGTCCTTCATCGGACGAATGGCAGCAATGTTGCCCGGCGTACGGCCGAGCATGCGCTTGGCCTCGGTGCCGACAGCAACGACACTTTTCTGATTACCGTGTGTCCGAATGGCCACAACCGATGGCTCATTCAGGACGATACCGCGCTCGCGCACGTAAATAAGGGTGTTGGCAGTGCCCAGGTCAATGGAAAGATCGCTGGAAAACATGCCACGCAGTTTCTTGAACATGGGAAAGGGACCCTAGGCAACGCGTGGGTAAAAAAGTGCGGCAAACTCTAACAACGACAGGGATTTTGGGCAAGGCGCCAATATGTTAAATTGGCCGCTTTTCTGTGCACCAAGCCCCACAATCGCGGCCTTATGACCGTAGAAGTGCGGTAGTGTTCCGACAATCTAACACACGGACGCCGTCCGTTCTGTTTTCCACAGGAGAATCCCGATGGCGCTAGAACGCTCCGACGTGGAAAAAATCGCTCATCTGGCCTGCCTTGGCCTCAATGATGCCGATCTTCCACACATTACTTCCGCTCTCAACAGCATTCTCGGTCTGGTCGACGAAATGCAGGCTGTTAATACCGACGGAATCGAGCCTCTGGCCCACCCGCTGGAAGCCAGTCAGCGCCTGCGCGCCGACATCGTGACCGAGAGCAATCACCGCGAGGCCTACCAGTCCATCGCACCAGCGGTCGAAAACGGCCTGTATCTGGTTCCGAAAGTCATCGACTAAAGGGAAAGAGCCTGCAATGCATCAAATGACTCTGGCCGAGATCGCCCGCGGTCTCGCCGATAAAAAGTTTTCCTCCGAAGAGCTGACCAAAGTCCTGCTGGCGCGTATCACCCAGCTCGATCCGCAGCTCAACAGTTTCATCAGCCTCACCGAAGCGCTGGCCCTCGAGCAGGCGAAAGCCGCCGATGCACGCCGCGCCAACGGTGAGAGCGGCGCCCTGCTCGGCGCGCCCATCGCTCACAAAGACCTGTTCTGCACCCAGGGCATTCGCACCAGCTGCGGCTCGAAGATGCTCGACAACTTCAAAGCCCCGTACGATGCCACCGTGGTCGCGAAACTGGCCGCTGCCGGCGCCGTGACCCTGGGCAAAACCAACATGGACGAATTCGCCATGGGTTCGGCCAACGAGTCGAGCTGGTACGGCGCGGTGAAAAACCCGTGGAACCTGGAACACGTGCCGGGCGGTTCGTCCGGCGGTTCGGCGGCGGCAGTTGCCGCGCGTCTGTTGCCAGCGGCGACGGCCACCGACACTGGCGGCTCGATTCGTCAGCCGGCGGCCTTCACCAACCTCACCGGCCTGAAACCGACGTACGGTCGTGTTTCGCGCTGGGGCATGATCGCTTACGCCTCCAGCCTCGATCAGGGCGGCCCGTTGGCGCGCACGGCCGAAGACTGCGCAATTTTGTTGCAAGGTATGGCTGGCTTCGATCAGAACGACTCGACCAGCATCGATGAGCCGGTTCCGGATTACTCCGCAAGTCTGGGCGAATCGCTGCAAGGCCTGCGCATCGGCGTGCCGAAGGAATACTTCAGCGCCGGTCTCGACCCGCGCATCGCCGAGCTGATCCAGAACAGCATTAAAGAGCTGCAGAAGCTCGGTGCCGTGATCAAGGAAATCAGCCTGCCGAACATGCAGCACGCGATTCCGGCGTACTACGTGATCGCGCCGGCAGAAGCCTCTTCCAACCTGTCGCGTTTCGACGGCGTGCGTTTCGGCCATCGCTGCGAGCAACCGAAAGACCTGATCGATCTGTACAAGCGCTCCCGTGGCGAAGGCTTCGGCCCGGAAGTGCAGCGCCGGATCATGGTCGGCGCGTACGCGCTGTCCGCCGGTTACTACGACGCCTACTACCTGAAAGCGCAGAAGATCCGTCGTCTGGTGAAGAACGACTTCATGGCTGCCTTTAATGAAGTCGACATCATCCTCGGCCCAACCACGCCGAACCCGGCCTGGAAACTCGGCGCCAAGAACAGCGACCCGGTTGCTGCTTATCTGGAAGACGTCTACACCATCACCGCCAACCTCGCGGGCCTGCCGGGCCTGTCGATGCCGGCCGGTTTTGTCGACGGTCTGCCGGTTGGCGTGCAGCTGCTCGCGCCGTATTTCCAGGAAGGTCGCCTGTTGAACGTTGCCCACCAGTATCAGCTCAACACTGACTGGCACACCCGCACCCCAACCGGCTTCTGAGGAGACACACATGCAATGGGAAGTCGTGATCGGGCTGGAGATTCACACCCAGCTCACCACCCGGTCGAAAATCTTTTCCGGTAGTTCCACCACATTCGGTTCGGAGCCGAACACTCAGGCCAGCCTGATCGATCTGGGCATGCCTGGCGTGTTGCCGGTGCTGAACCAGGAAGCGGTGCGCATGGCAGTGATGTTCGGTCTGGCGATTGACGCCGAGATCGGTCAGCACAACGTGTTCGCCCGTAAAAACTACTTCTACCCGGACTTGCCGAAGGGCTACCAGATCAGCCAGATGGAATTGCCGATCGTTGGCAAAGGCCACCTGGACATCGCCCTGGAAGACGGCACCGTCAAACGTGTCGGCATCACCCGCGCGCACCTGGAAGAAGACGCCGGCAAGAGCCTGCACGAAGAATTCAACGGTGCCACCGGCATCGACCTGAACCGTGCCGGCACGCCGCTGCTGGAAATCGTTTCCGAGCCGGACATGCGCAGCGCCAAGGAAGCCGTGGCTTACGTCAAGGCGATCCACGCGCTGGTACGTTATCTGGGCATCTGCGACGGCAACATGGCCGAAGGCTCGCTGCGTTGCGACTGCAACGTGTCGATCCGTCCGAAAGGCCAGGTTGAATTCGGCACGCGTTGCGAGATCAAGAACGTCAACTCGTTCCGCTTCATCGAGAAGGCGATCAACTCCGAGATCCAGCGTCAGATCGAACTGATCGAAGACGGCGGCAAAGTGATCCAGCAGACCCGTCTGTACGATCCGAACAAGGACGAAACCCGTCCGATGCGTTCGAAAGAGGAAGCCAACGACTACCGTTACTTCCCCGATCCGGACCTGTTGCCGGTGGTCATCGAAGAGTCGTTCCTCGGCGAGGTGCGCGCCACCCTGCCGGAACTGCCACCGCAGAAACGCGAGCGCTTCCAGGAGCAATTCGGTCTGTCGGTCTACGACGCCAGCGTGCTGGCCACCAGCCGCGAGCAAGCCGATTACTTCGAGAAAGTCGCGAGCATTGGCGGTGATGCCAAACTGGCGGCGAACTGGGTAATGGTCGAGTTGGGCAGCCTGCTCAACAAACAAGGCCTGGACATCGACGAGTCGCCGGTGTCGGCGGAACTGTTGGGCGGCATGCTGCTGCGCATCAAGGACAACACCATCTCCGGCAAAATCGCCAAGGTTGTGTTTGAAGCGATGGCCAACGGTGAAGGCAGTGCGGACGAAATCATCGAAAAACGCGGCCTGAAGCAGGTGACCGACAGCGGCGCAATCTCGGCCGTGCTCGACGAAATGCTCGCGGCCAACGCCGAGCAAGTTGAACAGTATCGTGCGGCTGATGAAGCCAAACGCGGCAAGATGTTCGGCTTCTTCGTGGGTCAGGCGATGAAAGCGTCGAAAGGCAAAGCCAACCCGCAGCAAGTGAACGAACTGCTGAAAAGCAAGCTCGAAGGCTGATGCAAATGGAGCCAGATCTTAAGCCTGGCTCCACCCCCTGTGGGAATAATCCTCTTTGGCTGGAGGGGTTTTGTGGTGAGGGGATTTATCCCCGATGGGCTGCGCAGCAGTCCCAATTCTTGTGTATTCGGAATCTGGGGGCGCTGCGCGCCCCATCGGGGATAAATCCCCTCGCCACAAGAGCTCATCTCCATACAGGGTTGTTTCCACATTTGTTTTGTGGAGCCTTTGAATGAAACGTCTGCTCGGCGCCTGCGCCCTGCTCTCTTTGCTGGCCGGTTGCGCCAGCAGCGACATCATCGACCCGCACGGTTACGACCAGACCGGCGTCGCCTCCTATTACGGTGCCAAGCACCACGGTAAACGCACCGCCAGTGGCGAGGCGTTCAACCAGAATTCCCTGACCGCCGCCCACCGCCAGCTACCCTTCGGCACGCGGGTGAAGGTCACCAACCTGAAAAACAACGAATCCGTAGTGGTACGCATCAACGACCGCGGCCCGCATACGCGCGGACGCTTGATTGATGTTTCACGCGAAGCCGCCAAACAACTCGGTATGCTCAGCAGCGGCACCGCGCGGGTTCGCGTGCAGGCCCTCGACGACTGATGGAGCACTGACCATTTTCGGACTGACCGATTTGCCGCTGATCAGCGTGATCGAACTGCTCGCCGGGTTGTGCCTGCTGATCTTCGGTGCCGAATTGATGGTGCGCGCAGCGGTGCGTCTGGCCGAACGTCTACATGTGCGGCCACTGATCATCGGTCTGACAATTGTTGCCCTCGGCAGCAGCGCGCCGCAGATGGCGGTCAGCGTGCAAGCGGCGCTGGCGCATAACCCCGACATCGCCGTCGGCAGCGTGGTCGGCAGCAGCATCTTCAACATCCTTGTGACACTTGGCCTGTCGGCCCTGATCATTCCATTGCGTGTCTCGCGGCAACTGGTGCGCCTCGATATTCCGCTGATGATCGGCGCCAGCCTGCTGGTGTTCGTGTTGGCGTGGAACGAAGAGATCGGACGCTTCGACGGCATTCTGCTGCTGGCCGCTCTGGCGCTGTATCTGGGCTTGCTGTTGCGTCAGTCACGCCACTCGACGCGACCGCACTCTGAACAGACGGACACCGCGCAAGCCTCCTGGATTGGCAGCTCGCTGATGATCATTGCCGGGCTGGCGATGCTGGTGTTCGCCGGGCATTTGCTGCTCGGCGCTGCGGTTGTCGTGGCGACGGACCTGGGTTTCTCCGAACGGGTGATCGGCCTGACCGTGGTCGCCGTCGGCACCTCGTTGCCGGAGCTGGCGACCTCGCTGATCGCGGCATTGCGCGGGCAACGCGACATCGCTGTGGGCAACGTGATCGGCGCCAACCTGTTCAACCTGCTCGGCGTACTCGGCCTCACGGCTTTGATCGCGCCGACGCCATTGTCGGTGTCGCCCAACGCATTGGATTTCGACCTGCCGGTAATGCTCGGTGTCGCCGCACTGTGCCTGCCGGTGTTCTATTCGGGCTACCGCGTGACCCGTGCCGAAGGTCTGTTGCTGCTCGGTTTGTATCTGGTTTACGGGCTGCACGTGGTGTCATTCACCACCGGCATGCCACTGGCCGGCAAGCTGGAGCGCTTGATGCTGTTTTATGTTCTGCCGCCGCTGTTGGCGTATCTGTTGTTCACGTCTATCCGCGCCTGGCGCCGCCAACACCACAAGAGTGATAAGCCATGACCGAATCGAAGAAGTCCGGGGTAGATGTGCGCCGCCAGGTAATGGGCGATGCGTTTGTTGATCGCGCGCTGGGCAACGCCACTGACTTCACCCAGCCGTTGCAGGATTTCGTCAATGAACACGCGTGGGGCGGTGTGTGGAACCGTGAAGGTTTGCCACTGAAGACGCGCAGCCTGATCACCCTCGCCGCGCTGACGGCGTTGAAATGCCCGCAAGAGCTGAAGGGCCATGTGCGTGGTGCGCTGAACAACGGCTGCACGGTGGACGAGATTCGCGAGGCGCTGCTGCATTGCGCAGTGTATGCCGGCGTGCCGGCGGCGATTGATGCGTTTCGCGCGGCGCAGGAAGTGATCGACAGCTACGAAAAGAGCTGAAAGATCGCAGCCTTCGGCAGCTCCTACAGGGGACGTATGCCATGTAGGAGCTGCCGCAGGCTGCGATCTTTTGACCTTGCCCTTTAGATCCACCCACCCCACTGCAAAACAAAGATCCCGACATTCGTGGTAATCGCCGCCATCAACGTGGTCATCACGATAATCGCCGCCGCCAGCTCATGATTGCCCTGCGCCGCCCTGGCCATGACGAAACTTGCCGCCGCCGTCGGGCTACCGAAATACAGAAACAGAATCCCCAACTCCGCCCCACGAAAGCCCCACAACCACGCCCCCAGCGTCGCCAGCACTGGCAAACCAACCATCTTCACCAGGCTCGAACTCAGCGCCATGTTGCCGCTCTTGCGCAGCGCCGCCAGCGATAGCGTGCCGCCGATGCAAATCAGCGCCAGCGGCAAGGTGGTTTGCGCCAGATACTGACCTGAGGTCTCCAGCCACCCCGGCAAACCGATCTTGAAATAGGCAAACGGCGCCGCCGCAATCACGCTGATGATCAGCGGATTGCTGAATACGCTTTTGCAGATGCTCCACGGATCGGACTTGATCACCGGGCTGTACACCGCCAGCACAATCGTCGACAGCGTGTTGTAGAACAGGATCACCAGCGCCGCGAGAATCGCCCCGAGGGAAATCCCGTAATCGCCGTACATGCTCGCCGCCAGTGCCAGACCGATCACGCCGTTGTTACCGCGAAACGCACCTTGGGTGTAGATACCGCGATCTTCACGCGGGCATTTGAAAATCGCCCAGCCCCAGGCCAGAGCAAAGCTCACCAGCGTGGCCAGGGAAAAGTAGATCAGCAGGGACGGCTGCAACGCGGCGTGCAGATCGGCGTGCAGAATGCCGAGGAACAGCAGCGCCGGCATGGTCACGTTGAACACCAGCGAGGAGGCGGTGTGGATGAAGTTGTCGTTGATCCAGTTGATGCGCTTGAGCAGCACACCGAGAAACAGCATGGCAAACACCGGCGCGGTGATGTTCAGGGTTTCGAGGAAGATTGCCAGCATGCCGAGGGAGCCTTGGGTGAGCGTCGTTAGGTGGCAATGATAAAGCAAAAGCCCCTCACCCTAGCCCTCTCCCGGAGGGAGAGGGGACTGACCGGGGGATATTCAAAAAATCCGCCGACCTGAAATGACTTCGTTGAATCCATAATCAACTCGGTATTTCAGGTCGATGTATTGCGCAAGACAACTCGGTCGGCCCCCTCTCCCTCCGGGAGAGGGCTGGGGTGAGGGTAGCTTTTGCTCCCCCCCAAAAAACCATCAGGTAATCGGCGCCGGGTTAAACAACGTAATGTCATTATGCAACTTGTGCTTCTCCGCCCACGTCTGCTGCTTGCCGCTCGCCACATCCAGATAGTAGTGAAACAACTCCCAGCCCAATTCCTCGATGGTCGCACGCCCGGTAGCAATCCGCCCGGCGTCGATATCGATCAGGTCCGGCCAGCGCTGCGCCAATTCCGTACGCGTCGAGACCTTCACCACTGGCGCCATCGCCAACCCATACGGCGTGCCACGCCCGGTAGTGAACACATGCAGGTTCATTCCCGCCGCCAACTGCAACGTGCCGCAAACAAAATCACTCGCCGGCGTCGCACAGAAAATCAGCCCCTTCTGCTTGAAACGTTCGCCCGGGCCGAGCACGCCATTGATCGCGCTGCTGCCGGATTTGACGATCGATCCCAGCGACTTCTCGACGATGTTCGACAACCCGCCCTTCTTGTTGCCCGGCGTGGTGTTGGCGCTGCGATCCGCTTCACCTTTGGCCAGATAACGGTCGTACCAGTCCATTTCGCGCACCAGTTCTTCGGCGACGGTTTTGGTTTCGGCACGAGAGGTCAGCAGGTAAATCGCATCACGCACTTCGGTGACTTCGGAAAACATCACCGTCGCCCCCGCGCGCAACAACAAGTCCGAGGCATAACCCAACGCCGGGTTGGCGGTGATCCCGGAAAACGCATCGCTGCCGCCGCACTGCATACCCAGGATCAACTCGGACGCCGGCACGGTTTCGCGGCGGCGCTGGTCGAGTTTCTTCAGGCGCACCTCGGCCAGTTGCATGATCTGCTCGATCATCTCGGTAAAACCGTGACTGGAATCCTGCAAGCGATACAGCCACGGATCGCTGAGATCGACCGAGGCATCGTCCTCGTGCATCACCTGCCCGGCCTGCAATTTCTCGCAGCCCAGGCTGATCACCAAAGCTTCGCCACCCAGGTTCGGGTTGCGCGCCAGATTGCGCACGGTGCGAATCGGGATGTAAGCGTCGGTGGCGGTAATCGCCACGCCGCAGCCGTAACTGTGGGTCAGCGCCACCACGTCATCGACGTGCGGGTACTTCGGCAGCAACTCTTCCTTGATGCGTTTTACCGCGTGATCGAGCACGCCGGTGACGCACTGCACCGTGGTGGTGATGCCGAGAATATTGCGCGTGCCGACGGTACCGTCAGCGTTGCGATAACCCTCGAAGGTAAAACCTTCCAGCGGTGCCTGCGCATCCGGCACGTCGGTAGACAGCGGCAAGCTGTCCAGCGGCGGCGCGGTCGGCATGCGCAGTTGATCTTCCTTGACCCAACTGCCCCGGCGGATCGGCTGCAACGCGTAGCCGATCACCTGACCGTAGCGAATCACCTGGCCGCCCTCAGGAATATCTTCGAGCGTAACCTTGTGGCTCTGCGGCACGAATTCCACGGTCACCAGACCATCGGCAAATTCAGTGCCGGCCGGTGCGCCCTGATCGTTGACCACTACCACTACGTTATCCCGCTCGTGCAGGCGGATGTGGCGTGGCGAGTCGGAATGTTCAATCAACTGCATGACGCCGCTCCTCAGGAATGCGCTTGAGACAATTTGCCGGTGGCTTCAATACCGCCGTTGGTTGGCGGCTCTTTGAGTACCACACGTTTGATCGGGCCAACGATGACCAGGTAGCTGAACACCGCCACCAGTGCGTTGGCACCGACGAACACCAGCGCCCATTTGAACGAACCGGTGGAGCTGATGATGTAGCCAATCACGATCGGCGTGGTGATCGAAGCGATGTTGCCGAAGGTGTTGAACAGGCCACCGCTCAGACCGGCGATCTGTTTTGGCGAGGTGTCGGAGACCACCGCCCAACCGAGTGCGCCAACGCCTTTGCCGAAGAAGGCCAGGGCCATGAAGCCGACGACCATCCATTCCACATCAACATAGTTGCAGGCCACGATGCTGCTGGAAACCAGCAAGCCGGCGATGATCGGCGCTTTGCGGGCGAAGGTCAGCGAGTGGCCCTTGCGCAGCAGATAATCGGAAATCACCCCGCCAAGCACACCACCGATAAACCCGCAGATCGCCGGCAACGAAGCGATGAAACCGGCCTTGAGAATGGTCATGCCACGCTCTTGCACCAGGTACACCGGGAACCAGGTCAGGAAGAAATAGGTGATGCCGTTGATGCAGTACTGGCCCAGATACACGCCGAGCATCATGCGGTTGGTCAGCAACTGACGGATGTAGTCCCATTTCGGGCCGTCGGCTTTTTTGCCTTGCTTGACGTCCATGTCGACCATGCCGCCGTTGTCGGCGATGAACTGCACTTCGGCTTCGTTGGCCAGCGGGTGTTGACGCGGGCTGTGGATAACCTTAAGCCAGATGCCCGAGAAGACGATGCCGAACACGCCCATGACAATGAACACATGTTCCCAGCCGAAGGAGTAAACAATCCAGCCCATCAGCGGTGCAAACAACACGGTGGCAAAGTATTGCGCCGAGTTGAAGATCGCCGAAGCGGTGCCGCGTTCAGCGGTCGGGAACCAGGCAGCAACGATGCGCGCGTTGCCAGGGAACGACGGCGCTTCAGCCAGGCCGACCAAAAAGCGCAGCATGAACAACGCAACGATGGCGGTGGACATGCCGAATTCACCGACAAAGCCTTGCAGCACGGTGAACAGCGACCAGGTGAAAATGCTCAGGGCGTAGACTTTTTTCGAGCCGAACCGATCGAGCAGCCAGCCACCGGGAATTTGCCCGGCCACGTAGGCCCAACCGAATGCAGAGAAGATATAGCCGAGGGTAACGGCGTCGATGCCCAGATCTTTTTGCAGGCTGGAGCCGGCAATGGCGATCGTGGCGCGGTCGGCGTAGTTGATCGTGGTCACCAGAAACAGCATGAGCAAGATCAAATAGCGGACGTGAGTCGGCTTGGACGATTGCATGTAGAGGTACTCCCACTGATTATTTTTATGCGCGGGTGAATCTTCTTTGGTCCCGGTATTCCGGGTATTCCCTGTATCACGGGGATGTCCGTGTTCGGGTGCACCCTGTATTACGGGGTATCCGTATTTCGGGTTCCCTGTAGGAGCTGCCGAAGGCTGCGATCTTTTGATCTTGACCTTGAAAACAGGATCAAAAGATCGCAGCCTGCGGCAGCTCCTACAGGGATTGCGGTGTCAGGGTCGACACCGCGTGCTGCATTCAGGAGCCGATGTAGCTGGTCTTCACGACCGTGTAGAACTCTTGCGCATAGCGGCCTTGCTCACGTGAGCCATAGGATGAACCCTTACGGCCACCGAACGGAACGTGATAATCGACGCCGGCCGTCGGCAGGTTGACCATGACCATCCCGGCCTGGGAGTGCCGCTTGAAGTGGTTGGCGTACTTCAGCGAAGTCGTCGCGATACCCGCCGACAAACCGAACTCGGTGTCGTTGGCCATCGCCAGCGCCGCGTCGTAATCGGCCACGCGAACAATGTTGGCCACCGGCCCGAAAATCTCTTCACGGCTGATGCGCATCGACGCTTCGCTGTCGGCAAACAGCGTTGGCGCGAGGAAGTAGCCTTCGGTGTCACAGGTCACCAGACCGCCACCGCTGACCAGACGTGCACCTTCGGACTGGCCGATGTCGATGTACTTCATATCCTGTTCAAGCTGCGCTTGCGAAACCACTGGACCGATGTCGGTACCGGATTTCAGCGCGTGGCCGACCTTGATCGACTTCATGCGCTCGGCCATGGCTTCAACGAACTTGTCGTGAATCCCGGCGGTGACGATCAAGCGGCTGGAAGCGGTGCAACGCTGGCCGGTGGAGTAGAACGCGCTCTGCACCGACAGCTCGACCGCTTGTTTGAGGTCGGCGTCGTCGAGAATGATTTGCGGGTTTTTGCCGCCCATTTCCAGCTGCACTTTCGCCTGACGCGACACGCAGTTAACGGCGATCTGACGACCCACGCCCACCGAACCGGTGAAGCTGATGCCGTCGACTTTCGGGCTCTGCACCAACGCATCGCCAACCACGCGGCCGCTGCCCATCACCAGGTTGAACACGCCAGCCGGGAAGCCTGCGCGGGAGATGATTTCGGCCAGTGCCCAAGCGCAACCTGGTACCAGATCGGCCGGTTTCAACACCACGCAGTTGCCGTATGCCAGCGCCGGGGCGATTTTCCACGCCGGGATCGCAATCGGGAAGTTCCACGGAGTGATCAGACCGACCACGCCCAGCGCTTCGCGGGTCACTTCAACGTTGACGCCCGGACGCACCGACGGCACGTAGTCGCCGGACAGGCGCAGGCATTCACCAGCGAAGAACTTGAAGATGTTGCCGGCGCGGGTCACTTCGCCGATGGCTTCGGGCAGGGTCTTGCCCTCTTCGCGCGCCAGCAAGGTGCCGAGTTCTTCACGACGGGCGAGGATTTCCGTGCCGACTTTATCCAGCGAATCGTGGCGAGCCTGAATGCCCGAAGTCGAGTACGCCGGGAATGCGGCGCGGGCGGCGTCGATGGCGGCGTGTACCTGCGTCAGATCGGCCTTGGCGTAGTCACCGATGGTGTCGCTGAGTTCGGACGGGTTGATGTTGGCCGAGTAGTCGGCACCGGCAACCCATTCACCGTTGATGTAGTTGTCATAGCGTTTTGCAGTTGTCACAGGGGCAGCCCTCACATCTCAAAGCCTTCACGCAAAAAGCCGCTGATTGCTCAGCGGCCTCGGTTTCATCGGGTGTTACTGCGCACCCTGCTTGTCGATCAGGGCGGCGAGCATTTCATACTCTTCGCGCGTCAGATCGGTCAGCGGCGCCCGCACCGGGCCTGCGTCATAACCGGCGATTTTTGCGCCTGCCTTGACGATGCTCACGGCATAACCGGCCTTGCGGTTGCGGATGTCGAGGTACGGCAGGAAGAAGTCGTCGATGATCTTGCCGACGGTGGCGTGATCTTCACGGGCGATCGCGTGGTAGAAGTCCATCGCGGTTTTCGGGATGAAGTTGAACACCGCCGAGGAGTAGACCGGAACGCCCAGCGCCTTGTAGGCAGCGGCGTAGACTTCGGCGGTCGGCAGGCCACCCAGGTAGGTGAAGCGATCACCGAGGCGGCGACGGATCGACACCATCAACTCGATATCGCCCAGACCGTCCTTGTAGCCGATCAGGTTCGGGCAGCGCTCGGCCAGACGTTCCAGCAGCGGCGCGGTCAGGCGGCAGACGTTGCGGTTGTAGACAACCACGCCGATGTTGACCGATTTGCACACGGCTTCAACGTGGTCGGCAACGCCGTCCTGGCTGGCTTCGGTCAGGTAGTGCGGCAGCAGCAACAGACCTTTGGCGCCCAGACGCTCGGCTTCCTGAGCGTACTCGATGGCCTGACGGGTCGAACCGCCAACACCGGCGAGGATCGGCACGCTGGTGGCACAGGTGTCGACGGCAGTTTTGATGATTTCCGAATATTCGCTGGCCGCCAGGGAGAAAAACTCACCGGTGCCACCTGCGGCGAACAGCGCCGAGGCGCCGTATGGGGCCAGCCATTCCAGACGCTTTATGTAGCCCGCGCGGTTGAAATCACCCTGCGCGTTGAAATCGGTCACCGGGAAAGACAACAGACCGGTAGAGAGGATGGACTTCAGTTCTTGTGGATTCATTATTCGAACACCCTGGTAGCGACGTTTTATTGTGATTGAACCGTTCAGCCTTCGCCGAAGTTGTAGGTCATCGTACAACTTAAAAAATAACCGTCAACTGCATTTCATCGCCGGCGCAATCCTGTGGGTAGGACTCTGCTTAGCTTGACGTAGGAAATCTCTGGGCTAGGCTCACGAAAACTGTACAGATAAACAGTATTAATTTTCTTTCAAGGCATATCAAGGAGTCAGAAATGTCAGACCTAAAAGCACAAAACGCGGACGAGAATCCGCCTCTATTGGCCCGATTCGAAGATTTGTTCACTGAGACTGGTGTCGCGATCAATGACACGACGCCTCATCTGGTGTTGCACATCGCCGATTCGAAAACGGAGCCCCCTCTTCCAACCACCGCCATAAAGCCCCCGAGAAAAAAAGGCCTGTCGTTCTATTTCGAGACGTTTGAGCACATGGCCATTGGCGATGATGTGCTGTTGCGCTTTAGCGAAGACGACGTGCCGAAACGCGCCAGCAATATCAAATTGCACTTGGTCAACGGACTGGCGTTGACCTACGGCCAAGTATTGGCACTGGGCGGGGACTTCTACGGTATTGCGGATCGGCCGATCTGCGACGGCACCACAGGCCCTGATCGCCGGTCGCGCTTTACCGCAGCGTTCAACTCTCTGGGCGTTTTACCGAGCTCGGTGGCAGAGGTTGAGAAAATCCTCAACGTAGCGCAAAAAGAGGCCAATGCCGTCGCGCAGGCCATCAGGGACGGCAAAGAAGCCGAACAAGCTTACGCCGCCTTAGGTGATACGTTGTCCGAAGAGTGGAACCGGATAACCGGCGGTGGCAGCGTGTTCTCGGACCTGTTCCCGCTGGGGCGCTATTTGAAGCTGGCCGCCAACAACGCTGACCATTTCGGTCATTGGGCAATCCTGGCATACATCGCCGGCCACGGTGCCGCGCTGCAACACGCGGCAACGGCTCACGCCAGCCAGGATCGGAAAATCCTCGAACAGGCGTATGCGATGAACGCCTTTGCCGATCACTTCCTGACCGACCTTTTCGCTTCCGGCCATCTGCGCGTGCCACGCAAGGAGCTTGCGGAACAAGTGACACCGGGCGATCTGGGTTCGCTGATCTCGCGATTCATGCACGACGAGGACAACAAGTACGGGCTCAAGGTGCGCAACAGCCTGGGAGAGCAATGGCGCGCGTATGGCGACAAGCGCTATTTCGATTTGCTCGATGAAGCCCGATTCCCCATCACACTTGCGGTGCAGGCATCTGCCGATGAGGTCTTCAGCGCATATGCCAGCGGCACGGTATTGGACGAGCGCGGCTTCACGGCCCTGCAACACCTGCCTGATCTGAACGCCGTACTGACCCCGGCCGGCAACTTTTCGCCGTTGTTTCGCCTCGAGGGCGGCAAGGTGTTGCGGCGCAAGGACGTCAACAATCTGAACGACACGGCCACCGTCGACGACTGGTGGGGCTGGAGCACGTACCTGCTGCTCAAGGACTACAAACCCACCGGCAACACAAATTGAGGGACGCTGAGATGACGATCAGATTGAAAGTGCAACTGGCTTCGGGACAGTCCCTTGAGAATGCGCCACTGGAGTTGCTGGCGGATGGCAAGCCGATTGCGCGAGCGACTGTGGATAAAGACGGGAGGGTGACGTTTGATGCGTCGCCGGGTAAAGGAACGCTGGCAGTGAGGGTGGATCGCTCGATCATGCAGCGCTGAATCCAAGGGCCCCTTCGCTGGCAAGCCAGCTCCCACACGGATTGATGCCGTGCGCAAAAACGGCTTAACAAATGACCGCTGTGGAAAGTGGCTTGCCAGCCCTCACACTGATTGAGGTGGTACACAAAACCCGCTTCAACACATGCCCCTGTGGGAGCTGGCTTGCCAGCGATAGCGGTGTGTCAGATTGAGGTGGTACACAAAACCCGCTTCAACACATGCCCCTGTGGGAGCTGGCTTGCCAGCGATAGCGGTGTGTCAGACCCCACAACGCATGAGCAGAAAGCTCAACCCCGCTGCGCCTGCGCCTCTTCATGGGCCTGGCGCAACCGTTCGCGGCTATTAGTCAGATGCAATCGCATCGCCGCCCTTGCCGCATCGGAATCCTGCCGGGCAATCGCCTCATAAATCTCCTCATGCTCACGGCTCAGGCGATTCATGTAGCGCTGCTGATCATCATGTGCCAGTCGTGCGGAATTCAACCGCGTACGCGGAATGATGCTGGTGCCCAGGTGGGTCATGATGTCGGTGAAGTAGCGGTTGCCGGTCGACAGCGCGATTTCCAGGTGGAAGGCGAAGTCGGACGCGACCGCATCACTGGCGTGGGCGACGCTGTCGTTCAATGCATCGAGAGCGGCGCGCATGGTTGCCAGTTGCTCAGGGCTGCGGCGTTGCGCGGCGAGGCCGGCGGACTCGACTTCGAGGCTGATGCGCAGTTCGAGAATCGCCAACACATCCCGCAACGTAACAACCGTGGCCGGGTCGATACGGAAGCCGCTCGGGCTCGGCGTGTCGAGCACAAACGTGCCGATGCCATGGCGGGTTTCCACTTGGCCTGCAGCCTGCAAACGGGAAATCGCCTCGCGCACCACGGTGCGGCTGACGCCATGGGCTTCCATGATTGCCGACTCGGTCGGCAGCTTGTCGCCACGCTTGAGCAGACCATCGCGGATCTGCTCGCTCAGCACCGTCACCAGTTCCTGGGCCAGGCTGCGGCGCTTACGTGGGAGGCGCGGGGTGTCGATCAGGTTTTCCATGGTCTGCATCTTGTCTCGAAAATTCGGCTTGGGCTGCATCATAGCTCAAGCAAGTTGTACGATCACTTTCAACACGACGTTCCTGTAGGAGCTGCCGAAGGCTGCGATCTTTTGATCTTGACCTTTTAGAATCAAAAGATCGCAGCCTT
>NZ_RWIL01000109.1:0-15681 GCF_009764635.1 Pseudomonas sp. PB103
CGGCAGCTCCTACAGGGAACGCATTCCAATGTAGGAGCTGCCGCAGGCTGCGATCTTTTGCTTCAGACCTTCAACACCTTCCCACCAATGGCCACGGCCACCAACAACACCGCCATCAGCCCAAAGGCAAAACTCAAACTGCTGGCATGCGCGACAAAGCCGATCACCGCCGGCCCCGCCAGAATCCCCGCATAACCCAACGTGGTAATCGCCGGCACCGCGATGCTTTCCGGCATCACCGTCTGCTTGCCCACCGCCGTGTACAGCACCGGCACGATGTTCGAACAGCCGGCGCCGACCAGCGCATAACCGACCAGCGCCGCTTCCCAGCTCGGTGCGAACGTTGCCAGAAACAGACCCGCCGCCGCCAACAGCCCGCCAAACAGAATGATCCGCGTTGCACCAACAATCCGCACAATCCGGTCACCCATCAAGCGCCCGGCGGTCATGGTCAACGCGAATGCCGCGTAACCCAACCCCGCGTACGCCGTGTCGATCCCGCGTTCCTGCGCCAGAAACACCGCGCTCCAATCCAGCGCCGCGCCTTCGGTGAGAAAGACGATAAAGCACATCCCGCCGATGAACAGCACGATGCCGTGGGGAATGGCAAACGCCGGGCCCGAGCTTTCACTGCCGTAGGGCAACATGTGCGGCACGCATTTGAACAGCGCGGCGATCAGCACCACGACCACCACCAGCATGGCGGTGAGCGGCGTCAAGCCAAGGCCGAGCAAGGCGCTGACGCCCGCCGCGCCGACGATCCCGCCAAGGCTGAACAAGCCGTGAAAGCCCGACATCATGTTCTTGCCGCTGGCGCGCTCGACGATCACCGCTTGCAGGTTGACCGTCGAATCCACCGTGCCGAGGCCGGCGCCGAACATGAACAGCGTGGCAACCAACGCCGGAATCGACGACACCGTCGCCAGCAACGGCAACGCCGCGCAGATCAGCAGCGTGCCGCCCGTGGCCACTCGCCGGCAGCCGAAACGCGTCGCGAGAATCCCCGCCAGCGGCATCGCCAGAATCGAGCCGACCCCCAGGCACAACAGCAACAGACCGAGCGTGCCCTCATCCAGTCCGGCGCGCGCTTTGGCGTACGGCACCAACGGCGCCCACGCGGCGATGCCGAGCCCGGCGATAAAAAAGGCGATGCGCGTGGACATCTGTTGCAGGCGTCCGGGGACGAAGGTGTCTTGGGCGTTGAGGCTGGTCATATCAATCCTTGGCAAAAAACTTCGCGTCCCCGAAGGACAGTGATACGGCGTCGAGGTTCGATCGCCCGTCATTCGAGGAAGTACAGACAACATCCTACCTTCTCCTGTAGGAGCTGCGGCACGCTGCGATCTTTTGATCTTTGTTTTCAAGATCTGAATCAAAAGATCGCAGCGTTCCGCAGCTCCTACAGGGGAATGCGGTTTACAGTGGGTTTTTTCGGTTGCAGGGATTACGAGTGATGACGCAGTTTTATGATGCGCGGGGCAATATCTACGGTGTGGTTTCGCCGCAAGCACTGCGCGAGGCGGGCATTGATCTGCCTGCCAGCGCTGCCGAGTGCGCATCCTTGCGCCAGTCCTGGACTGAGGCCGCTATCAAACGCTGCTGCGACTGGCCCGATGGCAAGCGCCCAGCCAACAGCAAATCCCACCGCAGCGACGGTCTGCTGATCGGCCCGTTCCAGGCCTCGCCGCCGTTCGATGTGTTGATCGTCAACACCGATGGCACCCTCGCCGAGCGCAGTGGCAACGGTCTGACGATATTTTCCCAGGCGCTGACCGAGCAAGGTTTGCTGGCAGAGCAGGGCGCGTTGTTGCGTGTTCACCACGATAAAGGTGACGCGGTGGAGACCTCGGTGAAACCTGCCGAAGTCGAAGGCGTGAAAGGCTTCTGGCTCGACCTCGGTCAAGCGGATTTCGGGCCGCGTGCGGTGGATGCGCAGAGCGTTGAAAATGTTGATTTCAATGGCCGGAAGGTTTGCAGAATTCAGCCGTTGGCAACACTCAACCCGGTCTGGCAACACAGCCAGTTCGTACGTATCGGCAATCCCCATTGCGTGACGTTGCTCAGTGACGGCGCGGCGCTGCCGAGCAACCAACATATGCGTGCGTCGCCGCTGAACCAAGCCCTGACGAAAATCGCCTACGCCATGCCGACCGGCGCTGGCGACCCGTGTCCGGCGGGCATCAATCTGCAATGGGCGGTGCGTGAGTCTGCGCAGCGAATCGTCGCGCGAGTCTTCGAGCGTGGCGAAGGGCCGACCGCGTCTTCAGGCACCAGCGCCAGTGCGGTCGCATGTGCGGCATGGCGGGTGGGTTGGGTCGAAGCCGGAGAAGTGCAGGTGGTCATGCCCGGTGGCACGGCACCGATTCTGCTGGAAGCAATCGACGGCGAGCGGGTGCGTGTCAGGTTGTTTGGTACGGCGCGGTTGATCGGTTGAATTCACAATCGCCATCGCTGGCAAGCCAGGCTCCCACAGGGTTTTGCGGCGACCACATTATTTGTGTGCACCTCTGAACCATTGTAGGAGTGAGCCTGCTCGCGATGGCGGTGAGTCAGGCAACATATGATTTGAAGGGTGGTCCACTATCGCGAGCAGGCTCACTCCTACAGTGGATTATTGGTGTACCGGTTTTTTTGTTCACCCCCCAAACCCTGTGGGAGCCTGGCTTGCCAGCGATGGGGCCGCCAAGTCACCTCGTCAGTGCGCCTTGAACAACGTCACCGACACCACCTGATCACACAGCACCTGAATCCGCAGCAATGCCCGGGGCGACGGCTCATCCTCGAAACATTCAACAATCACCGCGTGCGCCGAACTGGCCTGCAATGCCAGCTGCCGCGCATGTTTCAACAGGCGTTTCACCGCGGCACTGACCGGCATCGGCGCGTGCCCGCCGCGCACTTGCTCACAGAATTCCAACGCGATTTCACGGGGTGTCGGTGCTGGCGGTGATGCCAACCCAGACTCGTCGAACAGCCGATTGAGTTGTTCCGCCGCACTCACCGCCCGCGCAAACCCCGCGAATGCCGAGGCCTGCAACAGCACCTCAGTCATTTCACCGGGGGCCAACCCCGAGGCCAGCCCTGTCTTCAGATGCACACTCAATGGCGGGCCGACCATGCCCGACGCCACAATGGCTGCAAACGACACCGCTTCCCGCAGGCGCGGATCGAGGCCAGGGCGCGCGTGCAAATGCCCGTAAACCACGCCAACCGCCAATTCACCCAGCGCGGGCACGGTGTGAAACAGCGCATCGAGCCGGGCGCCGTCATCGGGTACAAGTTCGGTAAAGCTCTGTCGGCCTTCGTGGTACAGCGAGGCCATGGGCGAGTGTTTGTTGTTCATGGGGAAATCCTCAAGAAGATGAGGATGGCGGCTAATCAACTACGCACGAACTTCAGCATGAAGGAGCATCCATCGCAGGGGGTTGCCGGCGTCATGGCGACGCCGGTTTCTCCACCTTAGACGAACTCAACCACCGGCATCTGCCGTTTCATCAGCACTTTGCCGTTGCGAATCGAGTACAGCGGCAAGCCCTGGCTGCGGATCACCTCATAATCACTGTCCGCCGACAGAATCAGCAGATTGGCCGGGCGCCCCTGTTCCAGCCCATAACGCTCGCCCAGGTGCATGGCTTTGGCGCTATTGTCGGTGACCAAGTCAAGCGCACTTTGCAGGTTGCGATAACCAAGCATGTGGCAGATGTGCAGGCCGGCTTCGAGCACGCGCAGGATGTTGCCGTTGCCCAGCGGGTACCACGGATCGACGATGGAATCCTGGCCGAAACACACGTTCATCCCGGCTTCGAGCAGTTCATTCACGCGCGTCACGCCACGGCGTTTCGGGAAATTATCGAAGCGGCCTTGCAGGTGAATGCTTTCGGTCGGACAGGAGACAAAACTGATCCCGGAATGCCCGAGCAAGCGGAACAGTTTCGCGCAGTAGGCGTTGTCGTAAGAACCCATCGCCGTGGTGTGGCTGGCGGTGACCAGCGCGCCCATGTCGCGACTGCGCGCTTCCTCGGCGAGCACTTCGAGGAAGCGCGAATGCGGGTCGTCGGTTTCGTCGCAATGCACATCGACCAGGCAACCGGTGCGCTCGGCCAGGTCCATCAGAAACTTAACCGAACTGACGCCCTGATCGCGGGTGTACTCAAAATGCGGAATGCCGCCAACCACGTCGGCGCCCATGCGGATCGACTCTTCCATCAGCTCGCGGCCATTGCGGAACGACTCGATGCCCTCCTGCGGGAACGCGACGATTTGCAGGTCGATCAAGTGACGGCTTTCTTCGCGCACTTCGAGCATGGCTTTCAGTGCGGTGAGTTGCGGATCGGTGACGTCGACGTGGGTGCGCACGTGCTGGATGCCGTGCGCGGCCAGGGTCTGAATGGTTTTTTTGGCGCGGGTCTTGGTGTCTTCTTCGGTGATGGTGACCTTGCGCTCGCCCCAGCATTCGATGCCTTCAAACAGCGTGCCGCTCATGTTCCAGCGCGGCTCGCCAGCGGTGAGGGTGGCGTCGAGGTGAATGTGCGGCTCGACGAAGGGCGGCACCACCAGATTGCCGCCGGCGTCGAGGTCGTCGGGGCCCAGTGTCGGCGCTTCGGTCTGCCGGGCGATGCTGCGGATCAGGCCGTCTTCAAGGTGCAATTCGTGCAAACCTTCCTGGTTGCGCAAACGGGCGTTGATGATGTGCATCAGGCGAATCCTTTTTTATAAGTCTTGTAGTGGCGCGGCTGCGCTGCGTGCGCCGAGCGCGCCGGTGACGATGACATACGTTAGCGCGGCAGCAGCGATCCCTACCAGCGGCGCGACCCATGGCGAGCTGAACGCGGCGACGGTACCGACCGCGTAAGCCACCAGGCCCGGCCAGTTGAACGCCGGCAGCCGTGCGTCGGCCAGGCGCGGATAACGTCCGCGCCAGCGGTAGAAGAAGTCCGCCATGATCACCCCGCCAATCGGTGGAATCACCGTGCCGAGCAGAATCAGGTACGGCACCAGCATGTCGTACATACCGAGCAGGGCGAGCAGGGTGCCGATCACCGCACCGGCGAGGGTCACGGTTTTGCGCCTACCGGTGCGCAGCAGGTTGCAACCGGCGACGGCAAAGTTGTAAATGGTGTTGTCCTGAGTGCTCCAGATGTTCAGCAACAGCATGGCCATCGCGGCCATGGCGAAACCTTGCAACAGCAGCACTTCAACCACGTCGGGTTGTTGATAGACGATGGCGCCGTACGCGCCGATCAGCACCATCAAACCGTTGCCGATGAAAAAACCGATCAGGCTGGCCAGCACCGCGACACGCGCTGAGCGAGAGAAGCGCGTCCAGTTGGTCGCCTGAGTTGCGCCGCTGACGAAGGTGCCGAACACCAAAGTAATCGCCGTCGACCAGTCCAGCGAACCGCTCGGTACGACGCTGAGCAACCCTTCGAAACCACCGACTTTTACCGTCGCGACCCACATCGACAGCATCAGCAGCAACATCATTGCCGGCACGGCGATGTACGAGAGAATCTCCAGCCCGCGATAACCGACATAAGCGGTGGCGCAGAACACCAGACCGAACAGCACCATCAAGCCAAGCACCGTGCCTTGATCCAGATCGAAGTATTTGCCGAGCACCACCGCAGCCGTCGCGGTGCCCCAGGCGTACCAGCCGATCTGGGTGAAACCGAGGATCAGGTCACTGAGTTTGCTGCCCACTTCACCGAAGCAGAAGCGCCCCATCAATACCGAGTTCAGCCCGCTCTTGAAGGCGATGTAACCCAAACCTGCGGCATACAACCCAAGCAGCAGATTGCCGACGATGATCACCGCCATCATCTCGCCGAAACTGAACGCCACGCCGAGCTTGCCGCCGGCAAACATGGTCGCGGTGAAAAACGTGAAGCCCAGTAACACCATCGCCGTCGAGGCCAGGCCTTAACGCGCATGCATCGGGACTTCGCTGAGGGGGTAATCGTTGCCGGGGGCGTGCTGCGTCATGGGGCGGTCCTTGCTGAAAGGGGAGACGCGGGGAGGGTTGCAGTGGTCGTGCCAAATGCCGGTGACGCGGATTATGTATAGACGAGACACGCCAGTCGGCGCGAAAACAGTGCACCCGAACACACCAAAGCCCAATGTAGGAGCTGCCGCAGGCTGCGATCTTTTGATTTTGTTTTTTGCTCGTTCCCACGCTCTGCGTGGGAATGCAGCCCGGGACGCTCCGCGTCCCACCCAAAGCCGAACGCGGAGCGTCCGTTGAGGCATTCCCACGCAGAGCGTGGGAACGATCAAGGTCAGAGAAAGCGCAGCAGGGCGGCGACGATGGCCTCGGGAGCGTCTTCCTGGACGAGGTGGCCGGCGTTCGGAATCGGGTGGAATTGTGATCCCGGGATCATTTGATGTAACGCTCGGCCCCGCTCGATGGGGATCCACTGATCCTGCTCACCCCAGAGAATCTGCACCGGACAGCGGATCGTCGGGTACAAACTTTCGGCCTCACGGGTATAGCGCTCGTCCATCTGTGCAATCTGCCGATAGAACGCCGCTTGCCCCGGATCGCCGAGCCATGGCTCAACGTAGGGTGCGAGTTCGTCGTCAGGAATCGCCCGGTGAATCGCCCCGCGAATGTAGGTCGGCACGATGGCGCGCTGGATGTAATCGGGCAGGCCGCTGAATGCCGCTTCATGCAGGCGGACATGCTGCACGAACGGCGACCCCCACGGCGTCAGCGCCACCGGATCGATCAGCGTCAGGCTGCGGTAATCCTTGCCGTTGAGCAGGTGCGTGCGCAGCGCCGTGGCACCGCCAAAGTCGTGAGCAACGACGTCGGGGTTTTGAATAGCCCAGTGATCGAGTAACTGCGCCAACAATTGATTTTGTACGCCAAGGGAGACATCGGCGTCAGGTTTTGCAGAGCGCCCATAACCGAGCAGATCGAAGTAGTGCACGCGATGTGTGGCGAAAAAGAATGGCGCGATGCGATGCCACACACAGGAGGAGAAGGGCGTGCCATGCACGAACACCAGCGGCGGGCCGTCGCCGCGCACGGCATGGCGCACCGCTTGCCCGTTGAAATCAAAGACCTGATCCAGCTGCCAGCCTGTCATGGGCCTGTCCTCTTGGCGGGTGGGGAGCCAAAAAGCATAGGCATAAAAAAACAGCCATGAAGGCTGTTTTCTGAACCGCCCCCCTGTAGGAGCTGCCGCAGGCTCGGGCCGCGATCGGACGATCTTTTGATCTTGATTGTAAAAAACAAGATCAACAGATCGCAGCCTGCGGCAGCTCCTACAGGGGCGGTTGCGGGTTATTCGCCGCGATAGATGCAGCCGCTGGTGCACGTCTCGTGGATACGGATCGCGCTCAGTTCCGGCAGCAATGGCTTCATTTCATTCCAGATGAATTTGGCCAGCACTTCACTGGTCGGGTTTTCCAGACCAGGAATGTCGTTCAGGTAGTTGTGATCCAGACGCTCGTACAACGGCTTGAAGATCGCCTTGATTTCGGAGAAATCGCGGATCCAGCCGGTGTGCGGATCGAGGTCGCCACTCAGGTGAAGCGCCACTTTGAACGAGTGACCGTGCAGACGTCCGCACTTGTGGCCGTCCGGGACGTGCGGCAGGCGGTGGGCGGATTCGAAGGTAAACTCTTTGAAGATTTCCACGGTATTTTCAGCTCTGTTCAGATGGCGTTCGCCGCAGCGATTCGGGCAGGCGGCGAGTTTACCAGCTTGTGTTTGGGCGTGCTGACTAAAGGGTCAGCAAGCGCTCGGCGAGGCGACCATTGGCAGCCAGTTCGAGGAACTCATCACCCAGGCGGCGGCTTTCGTCCATCGCCGCATGCCAGTATTTCTGCCGGCTCGGCGCATCGCCCATGAAGCGTTTGAAGTCATTACGATCGGGGAGTTTGCCGTAAGGCAGGCGCGCCAGATATTCCTTCGACGGCGCGAGCAACAGCACGTCCTGCAAGCGCTGCACCGAAGCCTTGCGCCACGGCAGGGTCTTGTCGAACCAGCCCGGAATCACCCGGTCGGTGAAGTGCGGATAGAGCACGATGCCGTCGCCGCTGTAGGGCAGGTCGAGGTGATAGTCGAGCAGACCGCCATCGCGGAAGGTGCCGGCACCGGCGCCCGGCAAGTCGCGCACGCCTTCCATGACCATCGGGATCGAGCCCGAGGCCAGCAGCGCCTGACGCAGGTTGCCGACATTCAGGGCGACGAAGCGCGAGGGGAAGTCGTTCAGCGCATTCACCGGTGGCGCCAGGCGCGGATCGTGGATGATCAGCCGTTCGAAATGCCGCGACAGCCGCGCGCGGCCCCGCAGGTTGTCGGCGATCACCGAACCCAGCGCCAGGCCGAGACGACCGCGATGGTCATCAGCCAGACGCCCCTGACTTTTCACCACCATGATGTTCAAGCGGTAATGCGCGTTGTCGAGAATGCTCGCGTCGCGACCATCGAGAAGATCATTGAGCATGCGCTGCGAGCTCTGACTGATCTCGGCCATGGTCACGCCTTTGTTGAAGTTCTGCTCGGCGTACAGATGACCGAGACGACGGATGCCTTCGGCGGCGTCCGGCAGGCAGGCGCTGGCGAAGCGCCAGGAACCGACCGAGGCGCCGATCAGCGAACGCTCGCGCGGCGCACTCGGCAGCCATTCACCGAACAGCGCCAGATCCAGCCCCTGAATCCCCAACGCCTTCGGCCCACCGGCGGCGCCGGGCAGGGTGCCGACGTCAGCGGCGTTCAGGCCTTGCGCGCGAATCCGTGCCATGGCGCGAGGGCCGGCTTTAAGGGTGAGGGCGGGGAATTTGATGTGGATGGCGGTCATACCGGTCTCGATCGTTAGCAAGCAAACAATTATAAGCACATGTCACAAATTCCTGTAGGAGCTGCCGCAGGCTGCGATCTTTTGATGTTGTTTTCAAAAGACAAGATCAAAAGATCGCAGCCTGCGGCAGCTCCTACATGGGGTGATGTGTTGGGGTGGGACGATGATGGCAATTCAGTTTCAGTTAAGTTGAAATCGCTAAGGTGCCCGCCGTATGCAACACATAAAAAATACGGAGACACCATGAAAACCCTGACTGCCCTGTCCATTGCCGCGATCATCGGCTTCACCGCCAGCCTCGCCCATGCTCGCGATCTCGGCCCTGACGAAGCCCTGCGTCTGCGTGACGCTGGTACTATCGTCTCCTTCGAGAAGCTCAACGCCACCGCGTTGGCCAAACATCCGGGTTCGACGATCACCGACACCGAGTTGGAAGAGCAGTACGGCAAGTACATCTACCAGGTCGAAATGCGTGATCCGCAGGGTCTCGAGTGGGATCTGGAATTAGACGCGGTGACTGGGCAGGTTCTCAAGGATCATCAGGATACGTAATGAAGGTTAATGTTTGCGCCACGCGCCGCACGGCGTTGGCGCTGGTGATGTTTTGCTCGACGGCGATGGCCCGCGACCTCGGTCCAGACGAAGCCCTCAATCTGCGCAAGCAGGGCGTGATTCTGCCGCTGGAGCAAGTGCTGCAACAGGCGATGGACCGTTACCCCGGCGCGAAACTGCTGGAGGTCGAGCTGGAAGAAAAGCACGACGTCTACATTTACGAAGTCGAGTTGCTGACCGCCGAAGGCGTGGCCCGCGAGTTGCACCTGAAGGCCGACACCGGCGAACTTGTGAAAGACAAGGAAGATTGATCGATGCGTTTGCTATTGGTGGAAGACCACGTACCGCTGGCTGACGAGTTACTCGCCGGCCTGCAACGCCAGGGCTATGCGGTCGATTGGCTGGCGGACGGCCGCGATGCGGTGTATCAGGGCAGCAGCGAGCCCTATGACCTGATCATTCTCGACCTCGGTCTGCCCGGCGTGCCGGGGCTTGAGGTGCTCGCGCAATGGCGTGCCGGCGGTTTGGCGATTCCGGTGCTGATCCTCACGGCGCGTGATTCCTGGGCCGAGCGCATCGAGGGGTTGAAGGCCGGCGCCGACGATTACCTGACCAAACCGTTTCACCCCGAAGAGCTGTACTTGCGGATTCAGTCGCTGCTGCGTCGCTCCAAGGGCCAGGCCAATCAACCGACGCTCAAGGCCGCCGGCCTGCATCTGGATGAGGGCCGCCAGTGCGTGGTGCGTGACGGCGCCGACATTCAACTGACCGCCGCCGAATTCCGTCTGCTGCGCTATTTCATGCTGCACCCAGAGCAGATCCTCTCGAAAAGCCACCTCGCCGAACACCTCTACGACGGTGAAACCGAGCGTGATTCCAACGTCCTCGAAGTCCATGTCAATCACCTGCGCCGCAAGCTGGGCAAAAGTGTCATCGAAACCCGTCGCGGCCAGGGTTACCTGTTCGGCGGGCAGGCTTCGTGAGGTCGATCCAGCGCCGCTTGAGCCTGGGGTTGATCAGCGTGATGGTGATCGTCGGTCTGGTCGTCGCGCAAACCAGTTTGTGGTTGTTCGAAGTGGGTTTGCAGCGTTACCTCGAAGCCGGCCTGCGCAACGACAGCGAAAGCCTGCTGGTGGCACTGGTGCGCGGCCCGCAAGGCTTGCAGCTGGATGAGCGGCACCTGTCGCCGGCCTATCAACGGCCGTTTTCCGGGCATTATTTCCGCATCGATTTTGCCGACAGCCACTGGCGTTCGCGCTCGCTGTGGGATCAGGATCTGCCGCTGCTGGAGCAGTCCGGTCTGCACAGCAACCTGCAACTAGGCCCGGACGGTCAGCAACTGTTGGTGCTGCGCTCGGATTATCGGCGTCTGGGCCAGTCGATCTCGATCAGCGTCGCGCAGGACTACACGCCGGTGCGCGAGAGCTTTCAGCGCATGCGCCAGATTGGTCTGGGCCTTGGTCTGGCGGCATTGTTGTTGATTCTGTTTTTGCAGCGGCTGACCGTGCGCCGCGCGTTGAAACCGCTGGAAAAGGCCCGTGAGCAGATCGCGCAATTGCAGCAGGGTCAGCGCTCGCAACTCGATGATCAGGTGCCGGTGGAGCTGGAGCCACTGGTGGCGCAGATCAACCATTTGCTTGCCCACACCGAAGACAGCCTCAAGCGTTCGCGCAATGCCTTGGGCAATCTCGGGCATGCGTTGAAAACGCCGCTGGCGGTGCTGTTGAGCCTGGCGTCGAGTGAGAAACTCGATGGCCATCCCGAGCTGCGCAAGATCCTCAAGGAGCAACTGGAGCAGGTGCAGCAGCGGCTTAATCGCGAACTCAATCGCGCACGGTTGTCCGGTGATGCGCTGCCGGGCGCGCTGTTCGATTGTGATGCGGAATTGCCCGGGCTGCTGGCGACGCTGAACATGATTCACGGTGAGCACCTGGCGTTGAGCTACGTTGCGCCAGCCGGGCTGCAGTTGCCGTGGGACCGTGAGGATTTGCTCGAACTGCTCGGTAACCTTTTGGACAACGCCTGCAAATGGGCGGATGCCGAGGTGCGCTTGAGTGTGATCGAGCGTACGGATGGTTTTGCCCTGAGCGTGGAAGATGACGGCCCGGGGATCCCCGAAGCACAGCGCGCGCAGGTGTTCAGTCGTGGCACGCGGCTGGATGAACAGACCCACGGGCATGGCCTGGGGCTGGGGATTGTGCGCGACATCGTCGACACGTGGGGCGGGTTGCTGGTGTTGGGCGAGAGTGAGTGGGGCGGCTTGAAAGTCCTCATCGAACTGCCGCGCCGCTGATCCCCCGCATCACCCTGTAGGAGCTGCCGCAGGCTGCGATCTTTTGATCTTTAAAGCAGGGTCAAAAGATCGCAGCCTCGTTGCACTCGACAGCTCCTACATGTCGTGTGGGTCAGACGCGGAACTGGTCCATCAAGCTCTGCTGCTGATTCGCCAGGCTGTTGAGCGACTGGCTCACCCGCGCCGACTCATTTGCCTGCCCGGACAACGACTCCGTCACGTCGCGAATCGTCGCCACGTTGTTGTTGATCTCTTCAGCCACCGCGCTCTGCTCTTCCGCCGCGCTGGCAATCTGCAGGTTCATGTCGCTGATCACCGTCACCGCATCGCCGATCTGACGCAGCGCGGTCACTGCCTGGCCTACCTGCTCGACACTGCCCTGTGCCTGACGATGGCTGTTGTTCATCGAGCCGACCACATCCTGCGTGCCGCTCTGCAATTGCTCGATGACCTGACGGGTTTCTTCCACCGACTCCTGCGTGCGGCGGGCGAGGTTGCGGACCTCGTCGGCGACTACCGCGAAACCGCGGCCGGCCTCACCGGCACGGGCCGCTTCGATCGCGGCGTTGAGCGCCAGCAGGTTGGTCTGCTCGGCAATGGCGCGGATGGTTTCCAGCACCGTGCCGATTTTCTCGCTGTTGGCGGCCAGACCTTCGACTTGCACCATGGCTGCACTCATGTCAGCGGCGAGGGTATCGATGCTCGCGGTGGTGCGGTCGATCACGGTCAGGCCCTGGCGGGTGGCGCGATCGGCATCCTTGGCGGCTTCGGCAGCTTGTGCGGCACTGCGCGCGACGTCTTGCGCGGTCGCGCTCATTTCGTGGGAGGCGGTGGCGACCTGATCGACCTGACGGTATTGCTGCTCCATGCCGGCGCTGGTCTGGGTGGCGATGGCCGAGGACTGGTCGGCGGTGTTGCGTGCGTCCTGCACCGAGCGCTTCACGTCGGCGATGATCGGCTGCAACTTGTCGAGGAAACGGTTGAACCAACCGGCCAACTGGCCGAGTTCGTCCTGCTTGTCGTAAGCCAGGCGACGCGTCAGATCACCTTCGCCGCTGGCGATGTCTTCAAGCATGTGCGCCACGCCGAGGATCGGCCTGGTCACGCTGCGCGCCATCAGCCACACCAGCAGCAGGCCGATCAACGCGGCCAGCACGCCGAGGCTCAGCTCGATCAGCGTGCCCGAATTGTTGCTTGCGTCCAGCTGTTGCTTGAGCGCTTCGGCGCGGCTGACCAGAACTTGCTCCGGCACATCGAGCAACACGGCCCACGATGGGCCGCCGGGAATCGGCTGGAACGGCGACAGCACTTTCAGCTGGCCATTGCTGTGCAGGCTGCTGACGCTGCTGCTGGCCGCGAGCATGCGCAGCAGTTCGCTGCCGCTGGTTTTGTCCACGGCGTCCAGACGCTGGCTGAGTTTGCCGGCGTCCGGGCTGTACCCGGCGAGCAGACCGGTCGGGCTGATAATGCTCACGGCGGTCTGGCCGTCATAGAGCTTCTTGCTCGCGCCCTGGCTGATGGCTTGCAGGCTGTTGAGGTTGATGTCGACCGACAGCGAGGCGATGACTTTGCCGTTGACCGTCAACGGGAAGACGATGCTGGTCATCAGCACGTTGTGGCCGTCGATCACATAGAAGTACGGTTCGATCACACACGGTTTGAGCGTGGTGCGCGGGCAGGTGAACCAGGCATTCGCGGCCTGGCCGCTGGGGCCGGTGCTGGTGTCGGCCATGTCGCTTTCCGGCAGCGCCATCGAGGTGACTTTGCCCGGGGTCGGTTGCGACCAGTACAAGGCGAAACGGCCCTTGTCGTTGCTGCCCAGTTCGGCCTGGCCGGCGAACAATTCGTCCTTGCCATCCAGCGCGTTGGCTTCGAACACCAGCGACAGGCCGAGCAGGTCCGGGTTGGCTTGCAGCGCGGATTTGACCTGGCGGGTCATGTCTTCGCGCAGGTCGAAGGCATCGAGGAAGCGCTTCTCGGCCTGTTCGCGCAGGAACAGTACCTGCCGCGAAAAGCCGTGGCCGTACTGATAGGCGTCCATGAACTGCTGACGAATGCCGGCGGCTTGCACTTCACCTTGCGACTCGATGCGCGCCTGAGCGGACTCGGTGAGCATCTCCATGCTGGAGGCTTTCACCAGTTCGGAACTGTGCTCCATGCGATACAGCGAAAGACCCACCAACAGGGTCACGATACCGGCCAGGCAGAGGCCGGCGAGCAGGGTGATTTTCCATTGGATGGAAAGTTGTCTGAGCGACATGGAGACGTCCTTATTCGATAAATATCTGAGACTTTGCACTGTAACGGCCGTAAATCGGCTTTCTTTATCCCTGAAACACAATATGACCAATTGCCGCACTGTCATGCTTTGGACGTGATCGTTCCCACGCTCTGCGTGGGAATGCAGCCCGGGACGCTCCGCGTCCCAAAGCGGACGCAGAGCGTCCATTGCGGCATTCCCACGCAGAGCGTGGGAACGATCAATCACCCTGTAGTTTTGACACCGCCGCCACTCTGCGGCACAGTGCGCGCCCTTCTAATAAGACCCTCTTTGCAAATCCGCCGGTAACCCGTTGGCGGACTCATCCTGTCTGGCGGTGTGTTTTCCATCGCAGTGTTTTTTGAGGTAGTGAAATGAATGCAGTCATAGCCGCGGTCGGCGTCATGCTGGTACTCAGCCTGTCCCGGGTGCATGTGGTGATCGCCTTGATCGTCGGCGCGCTGGTCGGTGGCCTGACCGGTGGTCTGGGCATTGATGCCACGCTCAAGGCGTTCAACAGCGGTCTTGGTGGCGGGGCGACGGTGGCGTTGTCCTACGCGCTGCTCGGCGCTTTCGCCGTGGCGATTGCCAAGTCCGGCCTGGCCCATGCGCTGGCCGACAAGGCCCTGGCGATGGTCGATCGCCAGCATTCGAGCGGCGGCGGCAGCGTCAAATGGCTGCTGATTGGCTTGCTGTGGGTGGTGGCGATCGCTTCGCAGAACATTCTGCCGATCCACATCGCGTTCATTCCGCTGCTGGTGCCGCCACTTCTATATGTGCTGACCAAGCTGCAACTCGACCGCCGCCTGATCGCCTGCGTCATGACCTTCGGTTTGATCACCCCGTACATGGTGTTCCCGGTCGGCTTCGGCAACATCTTCCTTAACCAGATTCTGCTGGCCAACGTCAGCAAGGCCGGCGTCGACATCAGCCAGATCAATGTCATGCACGCCATGGCGATTCCGGCGCTGGGCATGGTCTTCGGTCTGTTGGTGGCGGTGTTTTTCAGCTACCGCAAAAAGCGCGTTTATGACCTCGCGAAGATTGAACAGGTCGAGCAGGTCAGCGTGGCCTACAACCCGAAAACCATTGGCATTGCCGGTCTGGCCATTGCGGCTGCGTTCATCATTCAACTGTTGCTGGACTCGATGATTATCGGCGCGCTAGCCGGTTTTCTGATCTTCTCGGCGTCAGGCATCGTGAAGTGGCGTGAAACCGACGACCTGTTCACCGAAGGCATGAAGATGATGGCGATGATCGGCTTCATCATGATCTCGGCCTCGGGGTTTGCCGAAGTGCTCAAGGCCACCGGCGAAGTGCGCACCCTGGTCGAAAGCGCGGCGGCGTGGATCGATCACAGTCAGGCCATCGGCGCGTTATTGATGTTGCTGGTGGGTTTGATGGTGACCATCGGTATCGGCTCGTCGTTCTCGACCGTGCCGATTCTGGCGGCGATTTTCGTGCCGTTGTGCGTGCAGTTGGGCTTCAGCCCGATGGCGATCGTGTGCATCGTCGGCACTGCCGGGGCGTTAGGCGATACCGGTTCGCCGGCTTCGGATTCGACGCTGGGGCCAACCTCTGGCTTGAACGTTGACGGTCAGCATCACCACATCTGGGACACCGTGGTGCCGACGTTCCTGCACTACAACCTGCCGCTGCTGGCGTTCGGCTGGGTGGCCGCGATGGTGTTGTAATTTAGCCTCTGAAGATCAAAAGATCGCAGCCTTCGGCAGCTCCTACACCGATCTCTGTAGGAGCTGCCGAAGGCT
>NZ_RWIL01000009.1:0-6427 GCF_009764635.1 Pseudomonas sp. PB103
AAAAACAAGATCAAAAGATCGCAGCCTGCGGCAGCTCCTACAGGGGGATTTTTGTTGGTTGCAGGGTGGAAAAACCGCTATCGTCGCCGCCATTCGAATTAGGGGCGAGCATGGGCTATCTACTTTTTGTCACGCTGATCCAGGCGTTTTCCTTCAGTCTGATCGGCGAATACCTCGCTGGTCATGTCGACAGTTACTTCGCCGTGCTGGTGCGCGTGGTGCTGGCCGGGCTGGTGTTCATTCCGCTGACGCGCTGGCGTTCGGTGGAACCGTCGTTCATGCGCGGCATGCTGATGATTGGCGCCTTGCAGTTCGGCGTGACCTACGTCTGCCTGTATCTGAGCTTCCGCGTGCTGACGGTGCCGGAGGTGTTGCTGTTTACCATCCTCACGCCGTTGCACGTGACGTTGATCGAAGATGCACTGAACCGCCGTTTCAACCCGTGGGCGCTGATCGCCGCGCTGGTCGCTGTGGGCGGGGCGGCGGTAATTCGATTCGACAGCATCAACCCGGACTTCTTCATCGGCTTCCTCCTGCTGCAACTGGCCAACTTCACCTACGCCGCAGGCCAAGTGATGTACAAGCATCTGGTGGCAAAACACCCGAGCGATCTGCCGCATTACCGACGTTTCGGCTTCTTCTACCTCGGCGCGCTGGCGGTGGTGCTGCCGGCATTTCTGATGTTCGGCAAAGCCAACTTTTTGCCTGAAGCACCGTTGCAATGGGGCGTTTTGCTGTTTCTCGGTCTGGTTTCGACCGCGTTGGGCATGTACTGGTGGAACAAGGGGGCGTGCATGGTCAACGGCGGCACGCTGGCGGTGATGAACAACTTGCATGTGCCGGTGGGCTTGCTGCTGAACTTGCTGATCTGGAATCAGCATGAGGAACTGGGGCGGTTGTTCCTTGGCGGCAGCGTCATCCTCGCCGCCGTGTGGATCAGCCGACTGGGCATCCGCCGCGCCGCATAACTGAATGTAGGAGCTGCCGCAGGCTGCGATCTTTTGATTTTAAAGATCAAAGGATCGCAGCCTGCGGCAGCTCCTACATGGGGATGGTGTTACATCAGGTGTTTTTGCGGCTCGGGGATGTGCGCCGCGCCGAGCACCGCCGGCAGCAGCCCCGAACGCAAATCCCCGCCACTCGGCTGCTGATACAGGCTCAAGCCAAACTCCGGCAGCACCGCAAGCAGATAATCAAAAATATCCCCCTGAATCCGCTCGTAATCGGCCCACACCGTGGTGCGGGTGAAGCAATAGATCTCCAGCGGAATGCCCTGCGCCGTGGTTTGCATCTGGCGGACCATGCAGGTCATGTTCGGCTGAATCTCCGGATGACTCTTCAGATACGCCAATGCATACGCGCGGAAGGTGCCGATATTGGTCATGCGCCGGCGGTTGGCCGACATCGCCGCGACATTGCCCTGCGCCTCGTTCCACGCCTTGAGCTCGGCTTTCTTGCGGCTCATGTAGTCGGTCAGCAGATGCACCTGAGAGAGCTTCTCTTCTTCGTCATCGCGGATGAAGCGTACGCCGCTGGCGTCGATGAACAGGCTGCGTTTGATTCGCCGTCCACCGGATTGCTGCATGCCGCGCCAGTTCTTGAACGATTCGGACATCAAGCGCCAGGTCGGGATCGAAACGATGGTCTTGTCGAAATTCTGCACCTTGACCGTGTGCAGGGTGATGTCGACCACATCGCCATCGGCGCCGACTTGCGGCATTTCGATCCAGTCGCCGACCCGCAGCATGTCGTTGCTGGTCAATTGCACGCTGGCAACGAACGACAGCAGGGTGTCCTTGTAGACCAACAGAATCACCGCCGACATCGCACCGAGACCGGAGAGCAGCAACAGTGGTGAGCGGTCGATCAACGTGGCGACGATGATGATCGCGCCAAATACGTACAAGACCATTTTCGCCAGTTGCACATAGCCTTTGATCGAGCGCGTACGGGCGTGTTCGGTACGGGCGTAGATGTCCAGCAGGGCATTGAGCAGGGCGCTCACCGCCAGCAGCAGGAACAGAATGGTGAACGACAGCGCCACATTGCCGAGAAAGGTCATGGCGGTCTTGCTCAGTTCCGGCACCAGGTGCAGGCCGAACTGAATCACCAGCGATGGCGTCATCTGCGCCAGGCGCTGAAACACCTTATTGTGGCGAAAGTCATTGATCCAGTGCAGGGCGGGCTGGCGGCCGAGCATGCGGCTGGCGTGCAGAATCAGATAACGTGCCACTCGTCCGAGTACCAGCGCGACCACCAGTAACACCGTCAGGGCGAGGCCGGCCTGCAACAGTGGATGCTGTTCGAGAGTGCCCCAGAGGTCCTGGGCGTTGAGCCAGAGCTGTTTGAAATCCATGTGCAGACAATTTTCTTCGAGAAAGACAGGGGCGGATTAGAGCATCAAATCCCGGCCGGCAACGAGCTTTGCCCTCTGCCACGATTGCAAATTGTGTCCGGGAAGGGGGTAGGGCACCGCTTTAACCATTCGTCGAGACTGTCAGTTCTGACAGTAGCTTGATTGTTGGTCGCTGACATTTCATGGAGGGACTTTTCATCCCTGCATCAAGTAAGGTGACGACGATGCTACGAATTGTCAGTTTTACGCTGCTTTTGTTGCTTTTTGGCTGCGCCGCTCCTCCCTCCCGTCAAGCGTTGCAAGATGACGTTGTCAGCAATAACGGTACTGCCATTGCCGCGCAATTGGAGCAGAACTACCGGGATACGCGCGCCGTATGCCCCGAGTCCAACGCCAGAGCCTTTCAATGCAACGGCGTTCTATTGCGCGCGACGACTCGCGGCGTTGGATACCACGTCTGGAACCCCAGCCCGGCATCCGTAAAGAGTCATGGCGTTTCTTTTTCCTATCTGCGCCAGGACGCGAAATTTGGCAGATTGGCTTTCGGCGGCAATAACGGGCTGATTTTCTACCCGGCCAGCAAGGCACCGGTTCATTCACATTTCACGTGGGACATTTGCGCTTTTCCGATGGACGGGTGGACCTGGAAACGCGGATCTCCGTCCGGGTGTGGTGCGAGCGTTGAGTTTCCCGGGACAAATTCCTACTGCAAGGATTTGGGCATCAGCACGGCGGAGCAATGGGTGACGCTGTGGAAAGGGCGTTATGCCGAGGATGCGAATCTGCGGCAATGCGCCTTTGTATCCTCTCAACCGGGCAATTTCGAACAGTTCACAAGAGCCAAGGCGCTGCTGGGGGACGCAGGGTTCAAGGAGCAGAATGAGGTCATATTATCGGTTTGGCCGCAGTATTCTCCGGAGCAGATTCCCTTGATGGCCTTCTTTTATATGGCGGGTGGGGTAGCCGAAGCGCAAGCCAATCAACGCGACTACTTCGAAGCCTCGCGCGGTAAGATCGTCCCGGTCATCCGGCTGACACTGCCTGCTACTCTGGCAAACGACGCCCGATTTGAATTCATTCCCTCCGACCAGGTGAAGTGAGCCCTTGCGACCTTGGCGATGATCAGCGCCCGGCCGTCTAGAGCGGCCAGGCATCGAATTTTCGGCGTCTGCGCAAAGATTTGTATAAAGAACCTCGGCCTGAGCGCTCGAAACCGGTAACCTATGCAGCTGTTTTTTTGCATATCTTCGAGGTAGCACCCGTGTTTTCCCAATTCGCCCTGCACGAACGCCTGCTTAAAGCTGTGGCCGAGCTGAAATTTGTCGAGCCAACGCCTGTGCAAGCCGCGGCCATTCCGCTCGCGCTCCAAGGGCGTGATTTGCGGGTGACTGCGCAAACCGGTAGCGGCAAAACCGCCGCTTTCGTTCTGCCGATCCTCAATCGCCTGATCGGTCCGGCCAAGGTTCGTGTCAGCATCAAGACGCTGATCCTGCTGCCGACCCGCGAGCTGGCCCAGCAGACGTTGAAGGAAGTTGAACGCTTTTCGCAGTTCACTTTCATCAAATCCGGCCTGATCACCGGCGGTGAAGACTTCAAAGTCCAGGCCGCCATGCTGCGCAAAGTGCCGGACATTCTCATCGGCACCCCTGGCCGGATGATCGAGCAACTCAACGCCGGCAACCTCGACCTGAAAGAAGTCGAAGTGCTGGTACTCGACGAAGCCGACCGCATGCTCGACATGGGTTTCTCTGAAGACGTTCAGCGTCTGGTCGACGAATGCCCGAACCGTCAGCAAACCATGCTGTTCTCGGCCACCACCGGTGGTTCCGGCCTGCGCGAGATGATCGCCAAGGTGCTGAACAACCCTGAGCACTTGCAGCTCAACGCGGTCAGCCAGTTGAACTCGACCACCCGTCAGCAAATCATCACCGCCGACCACAATCAGCACAAAGAGCAGATCGTGAACTGGCTGCTGGCTAACGAGACCTACCAGAAGGCGATCATCTTCACCAACACCCGCGCCATGGCCGACCGTATCTATGGCCGTCTGGTGGCTCAGGAATACAAAGCGTTCGTACTGCACGGCGAGAAAGACCAGAAGGATCGCAAACTGGCGATCGATCGTCTGAAGCAGGGCGGCGTGAAGATCCTCGTGGCGACCGACGTTGCAGCCCGTGGTCTGGACGTTGATGGTCTGGACATGGTGATCAACTTCGACATGCCACGCAGCGGCGACGAGTACGTGCACCGCATCGGTCGTACTGGCCGCGCCGGTAACGACGGCCTGGCGATCTCGCTGATCTGCCACGGCGACTGGAACCTGATGTCGAGCATCGAGCGCTACCTCAAGCAAAGCTTCGAGCGTCGCACCATCAAGGAAGTCAAAGGCGTCTATGGCGGTCCGAAGAAGGTCAAGGCCTCGGGCAAAGCCGTTGGCGTGAAGAAGAAAAAGACTGACGCCAAGGGCGACAAGAAGAAAACTGCCGCCAAGACGCCGACCAAGCGCAAGAGCGTCAACCGTCCGAAGCCGGACTCGTTGGTCAGCAGCGACGGCATGGCGCCGCTCAAGCGCCGCAAGCCGGCAGAGCCAGCGGCTGAATAAGTCGTTTCAGGCGCACAAAAAAACCCGGACAGTGTCCGGGTTTTTTTTCGTCCATCAGTTGCCGAGTTGGCCACTGGTGTCGGCGTCGAAGCGCCGCTTGGCTTGCTCGGCTGCCGGCTTCAACTGCGCCAGTAATGCCGCTTCAGCGTACAACCGGGGGCTCGCCAGTTCCTTCGGGGTCGGCTCGATCGGGATCAGCACATCTTCCCCATCGGCGTGCAGCCAGATCGCCACAACGTGCAGCGCCGAGACAAACAGCACACGCAGTTCGACGCTTTTACCCTGCAACTGCGGCGCCTGCTCCGCCAGTTTCAGCGCACTGACGGTGGCAGCGGCATGGCTGCCGTGGTTGAGCGAGGCGAACTCGACGTGACCGCGAACCTCGGCCAGTTGCGCATCGGCAATCGTCACGCCATCGGCAAACACCAGGTAATGCCAATCGCCGGTCCGCGCGTCTTTCAGGCCTTTGCCGTTGCTCAGGTCATCCAGGCTGAGCGAGTAGCCACGATAGGCTTCACTGAGGCTGATTTTCGCAGGTGCAGCGTTGGCGAACTGGCGGTTGGCACCAAAACCCTGGGTTTGCAGTGCGGCTTGCAGCGCCGGGCGCAGAGTCTGTACGCCATTGGAAGGCGCCTTGGGATAAGTCAGTTGCATGATGTCGCCCTCCTAGTTTTTGACCGTGAAGTAAGTGTGAGTCCAGTTGCCGCCACCGTTATAGGCACGGGGAAAGGCATTCAGCGCACGGGTCGAATAACCATAGATCGAGTCCGCGACTAGCACGTAATCGCCGTTGGTGCCGTAGATCGTCAGGAAATGCGCGCCGCCGCCGTACCAGGCGCAGCGCAGACCGACCGGGCGGCCCATGCTGATCTGGTTCTGGATCGCCGACATCTGCAACGAGCCCTGATTCATGCCGTTGTAGCTGCGGGTGGTTTGCAGTGCCGAATCCAGATAGCCGTAAACATTGCACGGACCCGGCTGATTGCAGCAGTTGCGATCGAGCTGAGTGCTGGCGACACCGCACTGCGTCCAGTTGCCGGTGCCGTAATAGTTGCCAACCGAGGCGGACACGGCAGCCCAGCACCAGTTGGTCTGGGTTTGTTGCTGCATGTTGAAGTTCAGGCTGCCAGCGGCAAGCGCGCTGGCGTGTTCGGCCGCTTCGACTTCGACCAGTTGTGGGTCAAGCAAATGGCCGATGAGGCACCTTGGCAGTGATTCACTGGTAAAGGGTCTTGCTTCAGTGGTTAACATTTTCAATCCTCCATGAATGAAAACAAGCGTCCCGCTTGTAAGGGTGTTGCCGAGCGATCGGCGCTTGAGGGTTGCCATCTCCGATGGCGGTTGCCGATCTCTTTGCTCGATGTAACCGTAGATGCGGATATGCGTTTGTGCAAATAAATAAATGCATTTGTGCATTTATAAAGGCAAAAGATCGCAGCCTGCGGCAGCTCCTACAGGGTTTGGTGTAG
>NZ_RWIL01000110.1:0-30871 GCF_009764635.1 Pseudomonas sp. PB103
TATCCCTGCAGCACAATGATTCCCTGAAACCCAATGTATCCCTGCAGCACAATGATTCCCTGAAACCCAATGTATCCCTGCAGCACAATGATTCCCTGAAACCCAATGTATCCCTGCAGCACAATGAGTTCAGCCAGCCTTTCATCTGGAAGCTTTCGGAACCCCTGGGCTATCCTGCTGCCCACTAAAAGGTATCGACAACTTCAGCAAGGAGGTTTGCATGCGTACCCTCGAATTGGCCGGCGTGCAGGTGCCGGTGATTGGCCAGGGCACCTGGCGCATGGGCGAAGACCGTTCGGCGCACAAGCGTGAAGTGGCGGCGCTGCGCACCGGCATCGAGCTGGGCATGACCCTGATCGACAGCGCCGAAATGTACGCCGAGGGCGGTGCCGAATCGGTGGTCGGCGAAGCGATTGCCGGTCTGCGCGATCAAGTGTTTCTGGTGAGCAAGGTCTATCCGCACAACGCCAGCCGCAAAGGCATCCCGCAAGCGTGCGAACGCAGCTTGCGCCGGCTCGACACCGATTACATCGACCTCTATCTGCTGCATTGGCGCGGCCAGTACCCACTGGAAGAAACCGTCGAAGCCTTCGAACGTCTGCGTGAGGACGGCAAAATCGGTCGCTGGGGCGTGTCGAATTTCGACGTCGACGACCTGGAAGAACTCTCCAGTTCGGCCTGCGCCACCAATCAGGTGCTCTACAACCTCGAAGAGCGCGGTATCGAATTCGATCTGTTGCCGTGGTGCCAACACCAGCGGATGCCATTGATGGCCTACTGTCCGATCGGTCAGGGCGGCGCCATGCTGGCTGAACCGGTGCTGAACCAGATTGCCATTCGTCACGGCGTGACCCCGGCACAGGTTTCGCTGGCGTGGATTCTGCGTCAGGATGGTGTGATTGCGATTCCCAAGGCTGTGCGACCCGAACACGTGCAACTCAATGCACAAGCGGCGCAGCTGCAACTGGAGGCCGGGGATCTGGCGGCGCTGGACCAGGCGTTTCAAGCGCCACAACGCAAGCAGCGGCTGGCCATGGTCTGAGCCGCCGACTGGCGAGGGCTTCGCGATGAGAAGCACAGATCAATTGGATCCCTTCAACCTTCAGCGTTTCGTGCTGGCCCAGGACTCGGTGTTCGAACGGGTGCAGCGCGAACTCGAAGACGGCCGCAAACGCAGCCACTGGATGTGGTTCATCTTCCCGCAGTTCGCGGGTCTGGGCGGCAGTGAAATGTCCCGGCGCTTCGCCATCGGCTCGGCCGAGGAAGCGCAGGCCTATCTCGAGCATGAATTGCTCGGCGCCCGCTTACGCACGTGCACGCAACTGGTGCTGAATGTACGCCAGCGTTCCATCGCGGAGATTTTCGGCCATCCCGATGACCTGAAATTTCACTCTTCGATGACGCTGTTTGCCCAGTTCACTGCCGACGACAGCCTGTTCTCGCAAGCACTGGAACGCTACTTCCACGGCATTCTCGATGAATGGACGTTGCAACTGCTCGACTCAAAACAGGCCCAGTTGCCCACCGATCAGGGTTGAGAAATCGTCGTCGACAAATGGCAGAATCGCGTCCGCCACCGGTTGCAGTTGCCGGGTGATGTAGTGGTCGTAATCGATGGCCGCACGGCGCACTTCCAGTGGCTCGGGGCCGGCCAACGTGATCACGTAACTGATCCAGCCGCCGTTCTGATATTGCCGTGGCCGTCCGTGTTGCGCGTTGTAGTCGTCAGCCAAGCGCGCCGCGCGCACATGCGGCGGCACGTTGCGTTCGTAATCGTCGAGGGTGCGGCGCAGGCGTTTGCGGTAAATCAGTCGATCATCGAATTCACCGGCCAGCGTCTTGCGCACATAGTCGCGCACGTAATCCTGATACGGCTTGCGCTGGAAGATCCGCTCGTAGAGTTCCTGCTGAAATTGCCGGGCCAGCAGCGACCAGTCGGTGCGCACGGTTTCCAGGCCTTTATAGACCATTTCATCGCTGCCATCGGCGCGGGTGACCAGACCGGCGTAGCGCTTCTTGCTGCCCTCCTCTGCGCCGCGAATGGTCGGCATCAGGAAGCGTTTGTAGTGGATTTCGAATTGCAGTTCGAGAGCGCTTTCCAGGCCATATTCATCGCGTACATGTTCGCGCCACCAGTCGTTGACGTGCTTGACCAGCGCCTGACCGATCTTCGCCGCTTCTTCCTGACCATGCTGGCGACGCAGCCAGACAAACGTCGAATCAGTGTCGCCATAGATCACCGCGTGGCCCTGCTCCTCGATCAGCTTGCGCGTGCGCAGCATGATTTCGTGGCCGCGCAGGGTAATCGACGAGGCCAGCCGCGTATCGAAGAAGCGGCAACCGCTGGAACCAAGCACACCGTAAAAAGCGTTCATGATGATTTTCAGTGCCTGCGACAGCGGCGCGTTGTGCTCGCGCTTGGCGGTCTCACGGCCTTCGGCGACGCGCGAGACGATCGACGGCAGGCAATGCCGGGTGCGCGAGAAGCGTGCGCCACGGAAACCCGGCACTGAATCGGCGTCGTCCGGGTGCTGCAAGCCTTCGATCAGGCCGACCGGGTCAATCAGAAAGGTACGAATGATCGACGGATACAGACTCTTGTAATCGAGCACCAGCACCGATTCGTACAGCCCCGGCTGCGAGTCCATGACGAACCCGCCGGGACTGGCCTGCGGTGGATTGGTGCCGAGGTTCGGCGCGACAAATCCCTGACGATGCATCAACGGCATATACAAATGCGTGAACGCTGCCACCGAGCCGCCGCTGCGATCTGCCGGCAGTCCGGTGACACTGGCGCGTTCGAGCAGGAAGGTCAGCAGTTCGGTCTTGGCGAAGATCCGCGTGACCAGTTCGCAGTCCTTGAGGTTGTACTTGGCCAGCGCCGGTTTGTCCTCGGCGAACATGCGGTTGATTTCGTCCATGCGCTGGTACGGGTTGTCGATGGCCTTGCCTTCGCCGAGCAGGGTCTGGGCGACGTTTTCCAGACTGAATGACGGGAAGCTCCAGGTCGCCGAACGCAGCGACTCGATGCCATCGATGATCAGTCGCCCCGCCGCCGAGGCGAAGTAGTGATTGCGGCTGCCGTGTTCGCGCCACTGCATTTCTTCGCCGCCACGGCCGATTTTCAGCGGCACGCCTAGGCGCCGGGCGTGTTCGTGGAGGATGCGCAAATCGAACTGCACAACGTTCCAGCCGATGATCGCGTCGGGGTCGTGGCGGGCGAACCACTCGTTGAGTTTCTTCAGGATGACAGTGCGCGAGTCGCAGTATTCGAGGTCGAAATCGACAATGCTGGCGTCGCCGTTCGGCGCGCCGAGCATGTACACCTGACGCTCGCCACAACCTTCGAGGGCAATTGAATAGAGCTCGCCGGTTTCGGTGGTTTCGATGTCCAGCGAGACCAGCCGCAGCTTCGGCTGGTAATCGGGCGCGGGCTTGAGGTGGGCGTTGTGCAGGATGCCGTCGGCATCGGCGGTGCCGCTGAAAAACACCGGCGCGGTGATGAAGCGCTCCATCAGGTAGCGTTCGGGTGGGCGCACGTCCGCTTCGTAGACGTCGACACTGGCGCGATTGAGCGCGGTCTCGAGGCGCATCAACTGGCCGTGTTGCTGGCAATACAGGCCGAGTACCGGACGATGTTCGAAATCCTGCAGCGCCAATGGGCGCAGTTCGACGTTTTTTTCGTCGTGCAGCAGGCGTTCGGCCGCTGCGCGCTGTTCGGCGGGAATAAACGCCACTGACGGCTGATGCGGCAGGCGCACACGGCGCGGCCCGGCGTCGGTCGCCAGCCAGAACTCGACTTCGGTGCCGGCCGGCGTATCACGCCAATGCCGGGTCAGGACGAAGCCCTGCGGTAAATCCACCACTGCAACCTCGGGTATTGAAACAGAGGGGCATTCTACGCTGCCCTTCCAGCGCCCGCGTTTTCAGTTTGGAATACTTTGTAGTAGCGATTTATCTGTGGTGAGTGGATTTATCTGTAGTTGGCGGGGTTATCTGTAGTGAGTGGGGTTATCTGTGGCGAGGGGATTTATCCCCGATGGGGCGCGAAGCGGCCCCGCTTTTGACTTACAAGCGGGACTGCTGCGCAGTCCATCGGGGATAAATCCCCTCTCCACAGATACCCCCCTCAGCACAGATAAATCCCCTCACTACAGATAAACCCCCTCAGCACAGGTCTTCTTTCACAGGATGACCGGGGGTTTCTTAGGCAAATGACGTTTTTTGCGTGTTATCTGCCGCTTTGCCACCTTGCCCTGCGCGCTTGCGTCTACGATGCTTGGATAACAACGACAACACCTGAGTAACCGCCATGAAGACCGTCGCCCAACTGCTCAAGCTCAAAGATCAGAAAAATCAGGAAGTGCACCAGATCAAACCTGATCACATGGTGCTCGAAGCGCTGATGAAGATGGCCGAGAAAAACGTCGGCGCCTTGCTGGTGGTCGAAGACGATAAAGTGGTCGGCATCATCAGCGAACGGGACTACGCGCGCAAACTCGTGCTGCATGGCCGCTCATCGGTGGGCACACCGGTGCGTGACATCATGGTGGCGAACGTGATCACCGTGGACACCCATCAGACCGTCGATACGTGCCTGGGCATCATGTCCGACAAACGCCTGCGGCACTTGCCGGTGGTGGAGGACGGCAAGCTGATCGGCCTGCTGTCGATCGGCGACCTGGTCAAGGAAGCGATTGCCGAACAGGCCGAGCTGATCAAACAGCTGGAGCAGTACATCCGCGGGGAATAAATAGCAAAAACACTGTGGCGAGGGGATTTATCCCCGATGGACTGCGCAGCAGGCCCTGTTTCTTTGGGGGTGCTTCGCGCCCCATCGGGGATAAATCCCCTCGCCACAGGGCTCACTCCTACACTTTCTTGTGTGGTGGGTTCAGGCAGGCCAATGCCGGGCGAACAGCGGTGCCAACACCGGATGTCGATCGATTCTCTGTAGCCACGCATAAAACCCCGGCCGCGTCTGGCGCAGATGCTCGCGGCTCCCCGCCCAGCGCGTCACCACCGCCGCCAGCACATCAAGCGCGCCCGGTGTTTCGTCATCCAGGTACAACTCGGCGGAGAACTGGTCGGCAAACACCTCCCAACTCCAGTGCAAACGCTCCCGCGCGCCGGCCATCAGGTTCTGCCGCGAGGCTTCGTCAGGCATCAGTAGCCAGCGCTCGGGGTAATCGATGACGCCGATCGCCGCATAACAGTTGCTGACGATGTAGACCATGCCGCGAATCGCCTGGTCTCGATCAGCCGCCTCAACCGGCAGCAGGCCCGATTGTGGAAACGTCAAGCCGAGGTGAATCAGAATCGCCGCACTCTCGGTCAGTGCACTGCCATCGGGCAACTGCAAGGTCGGGATCTGTTTCAGCGGGTTGAGTTTGGCCAACGCTTCCGCGGCCTCGGTACTGGCTTCGATGTCGATGAAACGGTAGGCGATCTGGCACAACTCCAGCGCCGCTTCAATCGCGGCTGCGCCCGAATTCCTGTGCCCGTAGAGCTGGTACATAGCCAATCCCCCGAATTAAGCCTTTGCCAAGGGTAGATGGTGGCAGGCCCGGTGTAGAAAAATTCTGCGTGTGTATCGGTTTTGGCACGGTTTTCCCATGCACTCGCGACTTGCGAATTCAATCCTCGCAAAACAGCGCTGGCGGTGCCCATCCCGCACCAAGAGCAATCATCGAACGCTATCCGCGTTCTTGTAAGGTGCGATACCGAACCAAAAGTTCGTGTATCCGAGCTGGCAACAAGGAGTTCACCGCGTGAATCTTCAATCGTTCTGCCGCATCACTGCCTTTGCGTCGCTTTACGCCAACAGCCGAGTTCACCTGAACAGCACCGGCCACCTGCGCGTTTACTGTATTACCTGAACCCAACTGACCACCACTGTGTTTGGCGATGAGTTATTCGCCGAGCACAGCGTATTATTTATTTTTTAAATACAACGCTGATTATCATTGCGCAAGCCATGTATTAATCGGCCCTCAGCTGAATTGTCAGACAATAACTTCAGCTGCTTTTTATTTGCACCAAAAACGTACCAACGACTGTAACTAAGCAACGATCGAAGTATTGATTTCATTTAAACAAGAACAAGGAACATACCCCGTGACCCGCTAAAACATTGACCCGCACCAAATCAGTCCGCCGCGCACCAGCAAGTGCCCCGACTGACACGAGAATAGCCGCTCTGCCTCGCCAATCCGCGAGATAGAGCGCACGGCCAGACTCGCCCATCAAAAACCCCCGGCGTACGGGGCGACGGTTTTTTATGCGCCGAAGATCAACAAGGCAGCCAACAAAACTTATATAAATGCGACATGGGTAACATCAATGAAATAACCCACCTACATTCCAGCAACATTTGGCACAGCGGTTGCAAAACACAAACTGAACACCCCTGTAGGAGCTGCCGCAGGCTGCGATCTGTTGATCTTGATATTGATCTCTAAAGAACAGGATCAAAAGATCGCAGCCTGCGGCAGCTCCTACATATAGAACAACACCAGGGAATGGGTAATGAACCGACGAAGTCAATGGCGCTAAGCCAGTAAGTTCGCACAAGCCTTGTTAACCGGATAGTTCAACTATCGGCTTCTGCACACCTTGAAGAAAGTTGCACCCACCCACTCGAACATCCCCCACATGTTCGGACGGCACCTTATTGCCCTTCATCAACCCGAGGGAGCTTTAATGAACGATGCGGTAAAGCACAGAACCCTGCCGGGGCCGTTGCGGGAAGCGCCAATCCCGCCGCCCCCGGGCAGGCCGGCGTTTACAGCCAATACCTCGCAACCCGGTGGTTTGAACAAACAGCAAATGGTCTTGTTGGTGGCTGTGTCGGCGCTGATACATGGCGGTGCCTGGTGGTTTCTCCAGCAATCGCGAACCGAGCCGCTGCCGACACCGCCACAGATCCCGGAAATGACCGTCGAGCTGACCAGCCCGACGCCACCGGCACCGCCCACGCCCGAGCCGCCACCGCCGCCACCTCCTCCGCCGGAACCTGAACAACCGGTGGAAGACGAGGACGCGGTCAAGCCGCCACCCAAACCGGTGGAGAAACCCAAGCCAATCGAAAAACCGAAACCGGTCGAGAAGCCGAAACCGGTAAAAAAGGTCGAGCCGCCGAAAGCCCCACCCGCGCCGGCACAACCGGCTGCACCCGCTGCACCGGCCACCCCGAGCGCGCCGCCAGCGCCTGCCGCCGCGCCAGGCCCGGTCAAGGAGTCGGCAGCCGTTTCCGGACTCGCCAGCCTCGGCAACCCGCCGCCGGAATACCCGTCACTGGCGCTTCGGCGTAATTGGGAAGGCAGCGTGGTGCTGCGCATTCAGGTGTTGGCCAACGGTCGCGCTGGCTCGGTGACGGTGACCAAGTCCAGCGGCAAGCCGCAACTGGATGACGCGGCGGTCGCTGCGGTGAAGAACTGGAAATTTATCCCGGCCAAACGCGGTGACACGCCGATCGACGGCTTCGCCACGCAGACCATTGATTTCAAATTGCCGCAATAACCGAACGCTCAATCAACGCACAACCGAATAACGCAAGCGAGGTATCACCATGAACGATTTGTCTTCGATGATTGTCCCCGGCGTGCTCTGGGGTCTGGTGCTGTTTTCCGTGCTCAGCTGGGCGATCCTGCTGGTCAAGTCGGCGCAGTACCTGCGCCAGAAAGCGCAGAACAAACAGTTCAGCAAAGCCTTCTGGGGCGCGCCGGATCTGCTCACCGCCGCCGAACACGCCAGCCAGTATCCGGGCGCACTGGCGCGAATCGCCAGCAGTGGTTTCGAAGCGTTGCTGGTGGAGGATTCGCCGCGTACCACGCAACAACTGGCGCACACCATCAACCGCTCGGATCGCCTGGAACGCAACCTGCGCCAGCAGATCCAGAAGGAACGCCGCTCGCTGGAAAACGGCCAGGCGATCCTCGCCAGTATCGGCAGCACCGCGCCGTTCATTGGTTTGTTCGGCACCGTGTGGGGCATCATGGAAGCGCTGAAAAGCATCGGCGAAACCGGTTCGGCCAGTCTTGAAGCGGTCGCCGGGCCGATCGGTCACGCGCTGATCGCCACCGGTGTGGGTATCGCCGTCGCGGTGCCGGCGGTGCTGATCTACAACTTCTTCCTGCGCCGTCTGAAGCTCGCTTCGGCGGACATGGATGACTTCGCGCACGACTTCGACGCCCTCGCCTCGCGCAGTGCGTTTTCCATCAGCCGTCAGGCCATCGCCAGCAAAACCACAGCCGCCGTGCGGGAGGCCAGCTGATGTCTTTCTCGACTCAGGACAGCGATGAAGTGCTCAGCGAAATGAACGTCACGCCACTGGTCGACGTGATGCTCGTGCTGCTGGTGGTGTTCATCGTCACCGCGCCGCTGATGACCAACGCAATCAAAGTCAACCTGCCGAAAACCGACGCCGTCGCCCCCGCCGAAAAGAAGGACCCGGTGGTAGTCAGCGTCGATCAGGACGGCAAGTTCTATCTGGCCAAGACCGAACTGGCGCCGGAATCTTTGGAAGCCAGCCTCAAGGAGGTCAAGGCCAAGGATGCCGAAGTGCGCGTGCAGTTGCAGGCCGATTCCGCCGTCAATTACGGCCAGGTGGCCAAGGCCATGGCGTCGATCGAACGCTCGGGCATCACCAAGATTTCGGTGATGACCACCCACTGAGTACGGTGCCGGGCGCGCAGTGAAAGACGCGCCCGCCACCGCCCGCTGAATCCTGTCGCAATCAGCCGACCGAAAAACGCCACGCGTCTTCGGAGGGGATCGGCTTGCTTGAAGAAAGTGGTTTTCCGCACGCGGTATCACCGAAAGCGGAGCAATGAGGGGCTCACAAGGCCAATTCGATAACGTCTGAAAAGTCGGAAATAACCATGCTGATGAACACTCCACGCTTCACGCTCAAACCTTTGGTGGCCACGATTTCTCGCCACCGTTTTGTTCCGTTGTATCTGGTGGCCATGGGGATGGGCGCCGGGACCGTGCAAGCGGCCGAGGACGACAACGCCGCCGTGCCCGCTGCAGCCGCCGTGGTTGCGCCGACCACGCAACTGCAACGGGTCGAAGTGACGGGTTCGGCGATTCGCCGGGTCGATGCGGAAACCGCCGTGCCGATCACCATTCTCAAGGCTGACGAGCTGCGCAAACAGGGCGTGACCACCACCGCCGAACTGGTCCAGCGCATTACCGGCAGCCAGTCGCTGAACAACAGCGCCGGCTCGGTCGGTGCAGCCACCGGCGGCGCTTCGTTCGCCGACATGCGCGGCATTGGCGCGAACAAGACGCTGGTCTTGCTCAACGGTCGACGCCTGGCCAACAACGCCTTGTCGGGCACCAACTCGGCCGGCGGCGCGGTGGATCTGAACATGATCCCGTTTGCCGCCATCGAGCGCGTCGAAGTGCTGCGTGACGGTGCCTCGGCCCTGTACGGCACCGACGCCATCGGCGGCGTGATCAACTTCATCACCAAGAAATCCATGACCGACGGCCAACTGACCCTCGGCGGCGAAACCCCGACCCATAGTGGCGGCGGCGCGACCAAGGACATGAGTGCCAGTTGGGGCTACGGTGATCTGGAGGAGGACCGCTTCAACGTCCTCGGCGTGTTCAACTACAACAAGCAGCAGAACCTCGACGCCAACGATCGCTCCTTCGCCCGTGACTACGATCCCGGCCGAGGTCTGGATCAGACCTCCGGCACCGCGTTCCCCGGCAACTATAGCCAGAACGGCAACGCCACCAACCCGCTGGCGAACAGCAATTGCAACGGGCCGAACCTGGTGGCGCGCGACGGCCTGTGCCGCTTCAGCACCCGCGAATACATCGACCTGGTGCCGCAGACCGAGAAGACTTCGTTCTTTGGCAAGACCACCGGCAAACTGGCCGACGATCACAACGTCAATCTCGAGTACTTCTGGTCGCGCAACAACAACGCCACCTCGATCGGCCCTGCACCGCTGACCGGTCTGAGCCTCGACGGCTCGTCACCCTACTACCCTGGCAACGGCATCACACCGGGGCCGACCGACTTCACCCTCGACCCGACCCAACCAGTGGATGTGAATTGGCGAGAAACCGCTGCCGGTCCGCGGGAGTCGAAAGATCAGAACACCAGCCAGCGCTTCTTGCTCAGCTTCGATGGTCTGGTCGGCGGTTGGGATTACAACGTCGGCGCCTCGTACAACCAGAACAAAATCGTCTCCAGCGTCACCAATGGCTTTGTCAGCGATCAGGCGATGATCGACGGTCTGGCCAGCGGTTTGCTCAACCCGTTCGGCCCGCAGTCCGCCGCCGGTCAGCAATACATCGATCAAGCGGCTTACCACGGCGCCTATTCCACCGCTGTTGGCCGTGTGGCCGGTTTTGATGGACGCATCAGCCGTGAAATCGGCGACTGGTTCGGTGCCGGCCCGTCCGGTCTGGCGCTGGGCGGCGAGTACCGCAAAGAGAAATTCCACCAGGACTTCGAGTCGTTCGCCGGTGACATCCAGAGTCTCGGCATCGACCCCAACGGCAGTGTCGAAGGTGACCGCAGCGTGAAAGCCGCCTACGCAGAAATCAACGTGCCGGTGCTCGACAGCCTCGAACTATCCGCCGCCGTGCGTCACGACAAATACAGCGACTTCGGCAGCACCACCAACCCGAAATACTCGTTCCGTTATCAGCCGCTGAAAGAGCTGGTGGTGCGCGGCGCGTACAGCGAAGGCTTCCGCGCGCCGTCGCTGTACGAGCTGTATTCGCCCAACAGCATCACCTTCACCCAGGGCTACTACAACGACCCAGTGCTGTGTACCGGCGGCGTGGTGCAGCCCGGCGGTAACGGCGGCCGCGATTGCGGTCAGCAGTTCCTCAACCAGATTGGCGGCAACCAGGATCTGGCCCCGGAGAAGGCCCGCAACGTGACGCTAGGCTTCGTTTATCAGCCGATCAACAATCTCTCGGTGGGTCTCGATTTCTGGTGGATTCACATTTCCAACCAGATCCAGCCATTCCCGGAATCCACCGTGTTTGATCAGGCCGGCTCCTACCCGGACCGCTTCGTGCGCAACGCCGACGGCACGCTCAACTACATCGTTACCGGCAACGCCAACCTCGGCATCGTCGAAACCAACGGTATCGATGTGTCGCTCGACTATCGCTTCCCGAACACGCCGTACGGCCAGTTCGGTTTGGGGCTGCAAGGCACTTACGTTGACGAGTACGACTTCCAGAGCACCATCAAAGGCCCGTTCACCGACAAGGTCGGCGACTTCCAGGGTGACGGCGTGATTGCGCGCTGGAAACACAACCTCACCGGCAGCTGGACCTTCGGTGCGGCGCGGGCGTCGCTGACCAACCGCTTCACCACGGGCTACAACGATTACGACCGCGACACTCATGCAACCGTTGCGTCGTATTCGGTGTGGGACCTGTCGGCCGGTTACACCTTCAACAAAGTGCTGGATGTCGATGCCGGGATGAAGAACATGTTCGACCGCAACCCGCCGTTCTCCAACCAGGCCTACAACTTCCAGAGCGGCTATGACCCGCGCTACACCGACCCGCTGGGCCGCACCTTGTTTGCGCGCATGACGTACCACTTCTAAAGAACGAGCACCGCAAAACCCTGTGGGAGCTGGCTTGCCAGCGATAGCGGTGTGTCAGTGAAGTAGATATCGACTGACACGACGCTATCGCTGGCAAGCCAGCTCCCACAAGGGTTCCGTGACCATTCAGGGATTTTTGGGAGTGATTTCATGAGTTTTTTGCGCAACTTGGCGGGCCTGCTTTTGGGCAGTGCGCTGCTGTGCACCGGCCCCTCGGCGCTGGCCGCTGGCAGTTATGCGCTGACGGTGTACGGCGAGGCGCCGAAGTATTCGGCGAACTTCCAGCATTTCGATTTCGTCGATCCGCAGGCGCCCAAGGGCGGTTCGCTCAGCCGTGCGTCGATGGAAATCGGCGGGTTCAACTACATCAGCCCATACGCCGATCAGGGCATTTCCGTGGTGCAGGTCAACGACTGGGTATATTCGCCATTGGCGTTCCGTTCACTTGACGAGCCCTACACCGTTTACGCACTGGTCGCGCAACAGATCGAGCGCGATCCCGATGGACTCTGGGTGCGTTTCACCCTCAATCCAAAAGCACGTTTCGCCGACGGTACACCGATCACCGCCGAAGACGTGCGCTACACCTTCAACCTGCTGATGACCAAGGGCAGCCTGAGTTATCGCCAGCAATACGCCGACGTCCAGGACGTGCTCATCGAAGGCCCACGGCAGGTGCGCTTCACCTTCAAGAACAACCTCAACCGCACCCTGGCGCTGGACCTGGCGACCATGCGTGTGGTCCCCGAACACTGGTGGCAAACCCGCGACTTCGCCAATGGCGGCGGTTTCGAGCCACCGCTGGGCAGCGGCCCGTACCGCGTGAGCAAAGTCGACGCCGGCCGCAGCATCAGTTTTCAACGTGATCCGAACTGGTGGGGCAAAGACCTGCCAGTGAGTCGCGGGATGTACAACTTCGACACCCTCACGGTGAATTTCTACGGCGACACCGACGTCGCCCGGCAGCTGTTGCAGGCCGGCGCGTTCGACTACAACCGCGAGTTCTCCTCGTCTGGTTACGTGGTTGGCTACGACAGCCCGGCGTTGCGCGACGGCCGTTTGCAGCAGTCGATTCTGGCCCCGGAAAAACCCACCGCCGCCCAAGGCTTTGTGTTCAACCTGCAAAACCCGATCTTCCAGGATCGCCGCGTGCGTCAGGCGATCAGCCTGCTGTGGGATTTCGAGTGGACCAACAAGCAGATGATGCGCGGCTTCTATGTACGCCAGAACAGCTTCTGGCCGAAGAGTGAAATGGCCGCCACTGCGCTCCCTGATGCCGAAGAGTTGAAGATCCTCGAACCGCTGCGCGGGCAGATCCCCGACGAGGTCTTCACGACCGTGTATGAAGCGCCGAAAACCGATGGCAGCGGCTACATCCGCGACAAGCAACTGCAAGCGCTGAAGCTGCTCGCCGAGGCCGGCTGGACGCCGCAACACAATCGCCTGCTCAACGCGGCCGGCGAGCCGCTGGAGTTCACTTTCCTCGACGGTCAGGGCGGCTTCGACCGCATGCTGCTGCCGTTCAAACGCACCCTCGCGCAGATCGGCATCACCCTCAATCTGCGCCGCATCGATTCGGCGCAATACGTCAACCGCCTCAACGCCCGTGACTACGACATGATCGTCACCAGTTTCCCCCGTAGCGGCGATCCGATCGTCTCCCCCGGCCGCGAGTTGTACAGCCTCTACGCCTCGCAAAGTGCCACGCAAATCGGCAGTTCCAACTCGATAGTGCTGGCCAATCCGGCGGTCGATCAACTGATCGACGGGCTGGTGCAGGCCAACACCCGCGAAGCCATGGTGCATTACGCCCGCGCCCTCGACCGGGTGCTGCAATGGGGTTACTACATGATTCCCAACTACTACTCCAAAGGCACGCCGACGGTGTACCAGAACCGCTTCGGCATGCCGCCCGTGCAACCGGCCTACGACGAAGGCCTCAACACTTGGTGGGAGGTCTCGGCCAAGGCGCTGAACACGCAGCAGATGCACAGCCAACTCGCGGGAGGCCATTGACATGTTGCGTTATCTGAGTCGACGTTTGCTGCTGATCATCCCCACGCTACTGTGCATTCTGGTGGTGAATTTTCTGATCGTGCAGGCCGCGCCAGGTGGCCCGGTCGAGCAGGCGATTGCCCGCTTGCAAGGCTTCGGCGGGCACAGCATGGGCGGCGGTGGCGAAGTCGCTGCGATTGGCGGCGCGGGTCGCAGCAGCCGTGGTCTCGACCCGGCGCTGATCGAAGAAATCAAACACCATTACGGCTTCGACAAACCCATGCACGAACGCCTGTGGCTGATGCTGAAAAACTACGCGCAGCTGGATCTGGGCAGCAGTTTCTTTCGCGGCGCCAAGGTCACCGATCTGATTGTGCAGAAGCTGCCGGTATCGTTGTCGCTGGGCTTGTGGGCGACGTTGATCACCTACCTGATTTCGATCCCGCTGGGCATTCGCAAAGCGATCAAGAACGGCAGTGCTTTCGATGTCTGGAGCAGCACGGCGATCATCATCGGCTACGCGATGCCGGCGTTTCTTTTTGCGATTCTGCTGATCGTGGTGTTCGCCGGCGGCAGCTACGTCAATTGGTTCCCGGTGCAAGGGCTGGTCTCGGATAACTTCGACAGCTTCAGCACGCTGGGCAAGCTCGGCGATTACCTCTGGCACTTGGTGCTGCCGGTGACGGCGCTGGTGATTGGTGGTTTCGCCACGCTGACGATCCTGACCAAGAACAGCTTCCTCAACGAGATCAGCCGCCAGTACGTGATCACCGCGCGGGCCAAGGGTTTGACCGAGCGCCGCGTGCTCTACGGCCACGTGTTTCGCAATGCGATGTTGTTGGTGGTGGCCGGTGTGCCGTCAGCGCTGATCGAGGTGTTTTTCGCCGGTTCCCTGTTGATCGAAACCATCTTCAACCTCGACGGCCTCGGGCGCATGAGCTACGAGGCGGCGGTGTCGCGCGACTATCCGGTGGTGTTCGGCGCGCTGTTTCTGTTCACCCTGTTCGGCCTGTTGATCAAGCTGATCGGCGACCTCTGCTACACCCTGCTCGACCCGCGCATCGACTTCTCGGCGAGGACTGCCTGATGTTCACTCTTTCCCCTCTCGGCCAGCGCCGCGTGGCGCAGTTCAAGGCCAATCGGCGTGGACGCTGGTCGTTGTGGCTGTTTATCGGTCTGTGCCTGATTTGTCTGGGCGGTGAATTGATCGCCAACGACAAGCCGCTGGTGATCCGTTACCACGACGGCTTTTACTTTCCGATCCTCAGCGATTACCTGGAAACGGATTTCGGCGGCGAGCTGCCGTTTCAACCGGATTACGCCAGCAGTTACGTGCACAAGCTGATCGAGGATCAGGGCGGCTGGATGTTGTTTCCGCCGATCCCGTTCAGCTACGACACGGTCAATTACGACCTCAGCGAACCGGCGCCAAGCCCGCCGTCCTCAAGCAACTGGCTGGGCACCGACGATCAGGCGCGCGACGTGTTGGCGCGGGTGATTTTCGGCACGCGGATTTCGATTCTGTTTGCACTGATCCTCACTGGCATCAGTGCACTGATCGGCATCGTTGCCGGGGCGTTGCAGGGTTATTACGGCGGTTGGGTCGATTTGCTCGGGCAGCGCGTGCTGGAGATCTGGTCGGGGCTGCCGGTGCTGTACCTGCTGATCATTTTGTCCGGGTTCGTCTCGCCGAGTTTCTGGTGGTTGCTGGGGATCATGGCGCTGTTTTCCTGGCTGGCATTGGTCGATGTGGTGCGCGCCGAGTTTTTGCGTGGGCGCAATCTGGAATACGTCAAAGCCGCGCGGGCACTGGGCCTGACCGACAACGAGCTGATGTGTCGGCACATCCTGCCCAACGCGATGACCTCCACCCTCACCTACCTGCCGTTCATTCTGACCGGCGCCATCGCCACGCTGACTGCGCTGGATTTTCTTGGCTTTGGCATGCCCGCAGGCACCGCATCGCTGGGCGAACTGATCGGTCAGGCCAAGCGCAATCTGCAAGCGCCGTGGCTGGGGCTGACGGCGTTTTTTGCCTTGGCGCTGATTTTGTCTTTGTTGGTTTTTATTGGTGAGGCTTGCCGTGATGCATTTGATCCACGATCTTGATCCCCGGAGCTGACATGAACGACAACCTGATTGAAATTCGCGACCTGCGCGTCGCCTTCGCCGGGCAGGAAGTGGTGCACGGTTTGAACCTGGATATCCGCCGTGGCGAGTGCCTGGCGCTGGTCGGTGAATCCGGCTCGGGCAAGTCGGTGACGGCGCATTCGATTCTGCGTTTGTTGCCGGGCAAGAACGTCAGCAGCAGCGGCACGATCCGCTACAACGGTGTGGATTTATTGCACGCCAGCGAGCAGCAGATGCGTGGTTTGCGCGGCAATCGCATTGCGATGATTTTTCAGGAGCCGATGACTTCGCTGAATCCGTTGCACACGGTGGAAAAGCAGGTCAGCGAAGTGCTGGAGATTCACAAGGGCCTCAAGGGCCGCGCTGCCCGTGAACGCACGTTGGAGCTGCTGGAACTGGTCGGCATTCGTCAGCCGTTGCAGCGCTTGAAAGCCTATCCGCATCAGCTTTCGGGTGGGCAGCGGCAGCGGGTGATGATTGCGATGGCGCTGGCCAATGAGCCGGAATTGTTGATCGCTGACGAGCCGACCACGGCGCTCGACGTCACGGTGCAGCAGAAGATTCTTGAGCTGCTGATCGAATTGCAGCAACGCCTCGGCATGTCGCTGTTGCTGATCAGTCATGACCTCAATCTGGTACGGCGCATCGCTCAGCGCGTGTGCGTGATGCGCCAAGGCGAAATCGTCGAGCAGGCGGATTGCGAAGCGCTGTTCCGCGCACCGCAGCATCCTTACAGCCGCCTGCTGATCGAGGCTGAACCGAGCGGTGCGCCGGTGCCCAGTGAGTTCGAGCACAACCTGCTCGAAGTCGATGATCTGAAGGTGTGGTTTCCGCTGCCCAAGGCGTTGTTCAGTCGCCAGCAGGATTACATCAAAGCGGTGGACGGCGTCAGTTTCACCCTGCAGCGGGGCAAGACCTTGGGGATTGTTGGCGAGTCCGGTTCAGGCAAATCGACGCTGGGTCAGGCGATCCTGCGACTGGTCGAGTCCGAGGGCAATATCCGTTTCGGCAACAAGCAACTGAGCCTGCTCAACCAGCGTCTGATGCGGCCGTTGCGGCGGCAGATTCAAGTGGTGTTTCAGGACCCGTTCGGCAGCCTCAGCCCACGGATGTCGGTGCAGCAGATCATTGCCGAAGGCTTGCTGACCCATGGCATCGGCACCGAGGCCGAGCGGGAAGCCGCAGTGATTCGCGTGCTGGAGGAAGTCGGCCTCGATCCGCAGAGCCGCCATCGTTATCCCCATGAGTTTTCCGGCGGGCAGCGCCAGCGCATTTCCATCGCCCGTGCGCTGGTGCTGGAACCGGCGCTGATTCTGCTCGATGAACCGACTTCGGCGCTGGATCGCACGGTACAGAAGCAGGTGGTGGAATTGTTGCGCCAATTGCAGATCAGGCACGGGCTGACGTATTTGTTCATCAGCCATGATCTGGCGGTGGTGCATGCGCTGGCGCATGACTTGATGGTGATCAAGGATGGCAAGGTTGTGGAGCAAGGCTCTTCACGGGAAATTTTCGCCGCACCACAACACCCCTACACCCAGGAACTCCTGAAAGCCTCCGGCCTCAAGCCCGACACAAAACCCTGTGGGAGCTGGCTTGCCAGCGATGGCGCCGGGTCAGTCGACATCCCCTTCGCTGACCCACCGCTATCGCTGGCAAGCCAGCTCCCACAGGTATAGAGGTGATCCAAAAAATATTTTTCAGGCACTGCATCCAAATGCCTCCGCCATGGGTAGTCCTTGTAACAGCCCGCTTCGGCTGTCAGCGGTTTACCCATTTTGGAGAAACATACTGATGAACATCACCCAACTGATCTGCCTCAGCGGTTTGCTCGCCGCCAGCGCCACGACCTTTGCGCAAAGCAGTTATCCCGACGCGATCAAAGTCCCGGATGGCCACAAGATCGCGATGGAAACCACTGGCGTCGGCGAGATCACCTACGAATGCCGCGACAAGGCCAATGCCCCGGGCCAGACCGAGTGGACCTTCGTCGGCCCGAAAGCGGTGCTCAATGATCGCAGCGGCCAGCAGGTCGGCACCTACTTCGGCCCGCCGGCCACCTGGCAGGCCAAGGACGGGTCGAAGGTCACTGGCACGCAATTGGCCGTGGCGCCGTCGAGTCCGGGCAACCTGCCCTATCAATTGGTCAAGGCTAATCCTGCCGAGGGTAAAGGCGCGATGACGGGCGTCAGCTACATCCAGCGTGTCGCGCTCAAGGGCGGCGTGGCGCCGGGCAGTGAATGCACGGCGGCGAACAAGGGCAAGCAGGAAGTGGTGAAGTACCAGGCCGACTACATCTTCTGGGCCGCGAACTGACCCCTCAGGCTCAACATCAATCCCTGTGGGAGCTGGCTTGCCAGCGATGGCGTCGCATCAGTCAATATTTTCGTCACTGATACGCCGCCATCGCGGGCAAGCCCGCTCCCACAGGGTTCTGTGTTGTTTTGGGGAATGTGAGCTAGATTGCACGACATGCCTTTAGCCGAACCCGTGTTTGATTACGAAGCCCGTCTCGCTGCCTGTGCCCGCGGCGAGCGCTCGGCCCTGCGCGATTTGTATGTGCAGGAAGGTCCGCGTCTGCTCGGCGTGGCCAAGCGGCTGGTGCGCGATACGGCGCTGGCGGAGGACATCGTCCATGAGGCCTTCATCAAGATCTGGAACGGCGCGGCGGGGTTCGACCCGGCGCGCGGGTCGGCACGCGGCTGGATGTTCAGCGTGACCCGGCATCTGGCGCTGAACCTGCTGCGTAATCAGGGTCGCGAGACGTCGCTTGGCGCTGAGCATGAAACGGCCGCTGATGCTGATGACTTTGAGGCCCAGGCGCATTCGGCGCGCATCAACCGCTGCCTGGAACAACTTGATCCGCAACGGCGACGCTGCATCCTTCACGCCTACGTCGATGGTTATTCTCACGCGCAGATTGCTACGCGTCTCGACACGCCGCTGGGCACGGTCAAGGCGTGGATCAAGCGCAGCCTTAACGCTTTGCGGGAGTGCATGGGATGACCACGGAATCGGCGCAGGAACGTGATGAGCTGGCCGCTGAGTATGTGCTCGGCACGCTGTCGGCCGAGCAGCGGATCGAGGTGCAGCGACGCTTGCCGCATGAGCCCGAGTTGCGCGCGGCGGTGGATGCCTGGGAGCGACGCCTGCTGGAGCTGACGGATTTCGCCGCGCCACAACAGCCGTCGGCGCGGCTGTGGCCGCGCATCGAACGCAGCATCAACCGACTGACGCAGCCAGCGCCGTCGACTTCATGGTGGAATCTGTTACCGCTGTGGCGCGGATTGAGCGCGGTGGGCCTGGCGGCGACGTTGATCCTGGGGTCGATCCTGTTGACCCAGACCACGCCGAAACCGAGTTATCTGGTGGTGCTGGTCGCGCCGCAGGACAAGGCGCCTGGGTGGGTGATTCAGGCGAGCAATTCGCATGAAATTCAGTTGATTCCGCTGGGGGTGGTCGAGGTGCCGGCGGACAAGGCGCTGGAGTTCTGGACCAAGGCCGATGGTTGGCAAGGGCCGGTGTCGTTGGGGTTGGTCAAACCCGGGCAGGCCTTGTCGGTGCCGCTGGACAAGTTGCCGCCGTTGCAACCAAACCAGTTGTTCGAGCTGACGCTGGAAGGCGCCGGCGGTTCGCCGATCGGCAAACCGACCGGGCCGATCCAGGCGATCGGCCGCGCCGTCAAAGTATTGTGATACCCCCTGTAGGAGCTGCCGCAGGCTGCGATCCTTTGATCTTGCTTCTGAAAAACCAGATCAAAAGATCGCAGCCTGCGGCAGCTCCTACACGAACCATCATTGGCGTCGATGTTTACCATCACGGCAATGAAGTTCTCATAAAAAATCCCCGGCGTAAGATCGGCTCCATACCAACCAATAACACCCCGGAGCAAACATCATGAAACGCCAAACTCTTCTCAGCATCGCTTTCTCGGTTTTCGCAGTAAACGCTTTCGCCGCTACCCCGGTTCACACGATGATCGCCGCTGACGGCTCGGATCGTCTGTACCAGAACGCTGTCGCTGCTGATGGTTCGGATCGTCTGCAGGGCAACACCGTTGCGGCTGATGGCTCGGATCGTCTGCAAGGCAACACCGTCGCCGCTGATGGCTCCGATCGTCTGCAAGGCAACACCGTCGCCGCTGATGGCTCTGATCGTCTGCAAGGCAACACCGTCGCCGCTGATGGCTCCGATCGTCTGCAAGGCAACACCGTAGCGGCTGATGGCTCGGATCGTCTGCAAGGCAATACCGTTGCAGAAGGTGGTTCGGATCGCCTGCTCGAACGCCGCGCTGTCTGAATGATTGCGCTGATCGCAACAACCCAGAAAAACCCGGCATCCCCTGCCGGGTTTTTTATGTCCGTGTGATTATCCGCCCTTGGCCATGCAGCGTTTGTAACGCTCATCCACGCGCTTGGCGAACCACGCCGTGGTCAGTTTGCGGGTGATTTTCGGGCTTTGCAGGACGATGCCTGGTAGGACCGCGCGCGGCAGCGTCTTGCCCTCGGCTTTTTCCGCCAACTCAAACACCCGTTGATAGAGCTTCGTCTCTTCGAATTCGAGGGTTTTGCCCTTTTCCAACTGATCACGAATGGTCGGATTACGCATGCCGAGCGACTTGCCAAGGGTGCGCACCGCCAGCTCCGTGCCGCCGGGCATGATCGAGTCATAACGAATCAGATCGCCGTCGAGTGCCAGCGGGATGCCCGAGGCGCGGCTGACTGCGTTCTGGAATGCGGCATTGCGGCTGGCGTACCAACCGGCGTTGAAATCGGCGAAGCGATACAGCGGCTCGCGATAACTCACCGGGTAACCGAGCAAGTGCGCGATGCCGAAGTACATGCCACCGCGGCGGCTGAACACTTCGTGGCGAATGCTGCCGTCGACCGGGTACGGATAGTCCTTGGCGTGCTGTTCGGCAAACTCGATGCTGACCTGCATCGGCCCGCCGGTGTGGACCGGGTTGAAGCCACCGAATAGCGTACGGCCCATCGGTACCCTGCCGATGAAGTCATCGAAAATCGCGCTCAATTCCTTCTCGCTGCGCGCGGCGTTGAGGCGTTCGCTGTAGGTCTTGCCAGTGGTCGAGCGCACTTGCAAAGCGCCGCTGACCAACAGGCTGGGGATGTGCACTTTGCCGGCGCGACGGTCGATTTCGTCGCGGGCAATCTTGCCGAGGCCGGGCACCGTGGGGTCGGCCTGAAAGGTCGATTCCTGTTCAGCCACCGCCAGCACCGAGCACAGATTCTGTGTGGTCGGGCTGATGTCTTGCGCGGCAAATGCGGCGAAAATGTCGGTGGCCCAGCCCTGACGATCCGCGACCTTGGCCGGCATCAGCCGGACGATTTCAGCCTTCACTTCAGCAGGCGCACGGGGCACCGGTTCGCTGCTGCGCTGCCCCGCGCAACCGGCGAGGCTCAACACTGCGGCGAGGGTCATGAGTAATCGCATCTTGCTCCATCCAGTCCACTAAGCCAGAACCACCATACACAATCCCTGTAGGAGCTGCCGCAGGCTGCGATCTTTTGCCTTTGATTTTAAAAAACCGGATCAAAAGATCGCAGCCTTCGGCAGCTCCTACAGGGTGTCATGGGGCGTAGTGACAAACTGATTGCAAAACGTTACTGAGAAAACCTATCATTTGCGCCTGGAGTCGCATTTGCGCAAGGAGTTCCCGCGCCGCCCTAACTTTTTCCCAATGGCCGTGCGCCTCCAGGTAAAAAAATGCCCGCTCCAGTTCGACTCGCCGTCCCGTTTCGCCCGACGCTTCTCGCCCTGCTGTGCTCTCTGACGGTCACCGCTCACGCCGCTGAAGGCGATAACAAAGAGCTGGTGCTCGACAACGTCAACATCAACGCACAAGCCCCGACGCCCGATGCCCTGCCCCCGGTTTACGCCGGTGGTCAGGTTGCTCGCGGCGGCCAGTTGGGCGTGCTGGGCAATCAGGACATGATGGACGTGCCATTCAGCGCCGCGTCCTACACCGAGCAACTGATCCAGGATCAGCAAGCCGAAGACGTCGCCGACGTGCTGCTCAACGATTCATCGGTGCGCCAGGCTTCCGGTTTCTCCAACCAGGCGCAGATCTTCATGATCCGTGGTCTGCCGCTGACCGGCGATGACATTTCCTATAACGGCCTCTACGGCGTGCTGCCACGGCAGATCATTTCCACCGATGCGCTGGAGCGCGTGGAAGTGTTCAAAGGCCCGAATGCCTTTATCAACGGTGTGACCCCGACCGGTTCCGGCATCGGCGGCGGCGTCAACCTGCAACCAAAACGCGCCGGTGACGTGCCACTGCGCCGCTACACCACCGACATCAACAGCGAAGGCCGCATCGGTCAGCACTTCGACATCGGTCAGCGTTTCGGTGAAGACAACCGCTTTGGTGCGCGGGTCAACCTGTCGCAACGCGAAGGCGACACCGCCATCGATCACGAAAACCAGCGCTCGAAACTGTTTGCCATCGGCCTCGATTATCGCGGCGATGCACTGCGCGTTTCCGGCGACTTCGCCTACCAGAAAGAGCGCGTCAACGGTGGCCGCAACTCGGTCAACCTCGGCACTGCCACGCACATTCCGGACGCACCGTCGGCCGACACCAACTACGCGCCGAAGTGGGGCTACACCGACATCGAAGACACCTTCGGCATGCTACGCGCCGAGTACGACCTCAACGACAACTGGACCGCCTACGCCGCCGGTGGCGCCAAGCACACCCGTGAAGTCGGGCGCTACAACTCGACCACGCTGGTGGGTAACAACGGTGCCTCGAACACCACCGGCTCGTTCATTCCGCACGACGAAGACAACACCAGCGTCATGGCCGGCCTCAACGGCAAATTCACCACCGGCCCGGTCAGCCACAAGCTCAACTTCGGCCTGACCGGCATCTGGACCGAACAGCGCAGCGCTTACGACTTCGACCTGACCAAGTACGCCAACAACATCTACCACCCGGTAGAAACGCCATCGCCGGTCGGTAACTTCGCCGGCGGCGACAACAGCGATCCGGGCATTACCGGCAAGACGTTCAACCGCAGCGCGGCGATTTCCGACACCCTCGGCTTCTTTGATGATCGCCTGCTGATCACCGCTGGCCTGCGTCGTCAGCAACTGGTGGTGCAGGGTTACAGCTACGCCAGCTACGGCAGCGGCCCGCGCTCTTCCAGTTACGACGAATCGATCACCACGCCGGTCTACGGCATCGTCTTCAAGCCGTGGGAACACGTGTCGTTCTACGCCAACCACATCGAAGGCCTGGCGCAAGGTCCGACCTCGCCGACCACCTCCGGCTCACGCGTCGTGATCAACGGCAACGAAGCCTATGCACCGGCACGCTCCAAGCAGACCGAAGCCGGGGTAAAAGTCGACATGGGCACTTACGGTGCGAGCCTGGGTGTTTATCGCATCGAACAGCCGAGCGACGGTTACTCGGAAATCATCGACGCCAACACCTCGCGTTATGTGCGTGAAGGCGAGCAGGTCAACAAAGGCGTGGAAATGAACGTGTTCGGCGAGCCGATCAGCGGTCTGCGCCTGATCAGTGGCCTGACCCTGATGGATACCGAACTGAAGAACACCCAGAACGGCGCCAATGACGGCAACCGTGCGATCGGCGTACCGACCTTCCAGTTCAACGCTGGTGCCGATTGGGACGTGCCCGGCCTGCAAGGCGTAGCGCTGAACGCACGGATGCTGCGCACCGGTGGTCAATACGCCGATGCGGCGAACAACCTGAGCCTGCCGACCTGGAACCGTTTCGATGCGGGTGCGCGTTATGCGTTCAAGGTTTCGGAGAAAGACGTGACCGTGCGTCTGGGCGTGGAAAACCTGGCGAACAAGAAGTACTGGGAATCGGCTCAGGGCGGTTACCTGACACAGGGTGAACCGCGTGTGGCGAAGTTGTCGGGCACTATCGACTTCTAAGCGTCACCGTCATGTAAAAAGGCTCCGTGGCTTTGATCGCTGCGGGGCCTTTTTTGGTTTTTTTTGGGGGGGTCTGGCCTCATCGCGAGCAGGCTCACTCCTACATTTGATCCAGGTACATCAAGCCTGTAGGCGTGAGCCTGCTCGCGATAGCGGTTGAACTGGCCAGCCCGTCCTTCTGATCCATACTTGCTGCACAGCAACAGGAGGACAGGCCCATGAACCGCAGCGACGTTCTGATCATCGGCGCCGGCCCCACCGGGCTGGTGTTGGCCCTGTGGCTGAGCAAACTCGGCGTGCAGGTGCGCATCATCGACAAGACCTCTGCACCTGGCACCACTTCGCGGGCGCTGGCGGTGCAGGCGCGGACGCTGGAGTTGTATCGGCAACTGGACCTGGCCGACACCGTGGTGCGCAACGGTCACCGGGTGGCAGCGGCGAATTTCTGGGTCAACGGCAAACCGGTCGCACAGTTGCCGCTGAACCGCATCGGCGAGGGCCTGACGCCTTACGCGTTCGTCGAAATCTTTGCGCAGGATGAGCACGAAAAACTACTGATCGAACGTCTCGAAGATTATGGCGTGACGGTTGAACGCAACACCACGCTGGAAAGCTTCGAAGAAAGTGGCGACGGCATCACCGCGCATCTGCGTCTGCCCGATGGCGAACAGGCAATTTGCCAGGCGTGTTATCTGGCAGGCTGCGACGGTGCCCGCTCGGTGGTGCGCAAAAGCCTCGATGCAGGATTTCCCGGCGGCACTTACCAGCAGATTTTCTATGTCGCAGACGTGCAGGCCAGCGGCCCGGCACTGAATGGCGAACTGCATCTGGATCTCGACGAGGCCGATTTTCTCGCGGTGTTTCCACTGGCCGGCGAAGGCCGCGCGCGGCTGATCGGCACCGTACGTGATGAACGCGCGGAGCGTGCCGAAACCCTGGCGTTTTCCGATGTCAGCAGCCGCGCCATCGAGCACCTGAAAGTCCATATAGAAGACGTGCACTGGTTCTCGACCTACCGCGTGCATCACCGCGTGGCCGAACACTTTCGCAGCGGACGCGCGTTCCTGCTCGGCGATGCTGCGCATGTGCACAGCCCGGCGGGCGGTCAGGGCATGAACACCGGCATTGGCGATGCGATCAATCTGGCGTGGAAACTCGCGGCGGTACTCAGCGGTGGTGCCGAGCCGGGTCTGCTCGACAGCTACGAAACCGAGCGCATTGCCTTCGCGCGCCGGCTGGTGTCGACCACCGACAAGGTGTTCAGTTTTGTCACTGCCGAGGGGCGTCTGGCCGATCTGCTGCGCATGCGCGTGGCACCGTTTCTGATCCCGAAAATGGCCGCGTTCGAAGCCAGTCGCGAGTTCCTGTTTCGCACGGTGTCACAAGTCACCCTCAACTATCGCGGCATGCCGCTGAGCCAGGGTGCCGCCGGCCACGTCCACGGCGGTGACCGCTTGCCGTGGGCGCATGATGGCGAAGGGGATAATTACGAACCGCTACGCCAGCCCTGCTGGCAAGTGCATGTGTATGGCGACACCAGCGACGAAATGATTGCCTGGTGCCACGAGCATCATTTGCCGCTGCATGTGTTCGACTGGCGTCCGGCGTTTGAAACAGCAGGCTTGGGGCGTAACGGTTTCTACCTCTTACGCCCGGACACCTACGTGGCGCTTGCCGACAACAGCGCCGACCCGAAAGTGATCGAACGCTACTTCCGCGATCACGGCATCCGCCCTTTCTTCAACTGCCCCTGACCTAAGAACACCACAACCCCCTGTGGGAGCTGGCTTGCCAGCGATGACGTCAGCACAGTCAAAATCAATGTTGACTGATCCACCGCTATCGCTGGCAAGCCAGCTCCCACAGGGTTGTGCGGTGGTCTTTAGATCCCGGCCAGGGCCAGGTCCATCGCAAAGTAGGTGAAGATCAAATCCGCACCCGCGCGCTTGATCGCGCCCAGGCTTTCACGCACCACGCGATCTTCATCAATCGCACCGGCCTGCGCGCCGAATTTGATCATCGCGTACTCGCCGCTGACCTGATACGCCGACAGCGGCAGGTTCGAGGCTTGACGAATGTCGCGGATGATGTCCAGGTAGGCACCGGCCGGTTTGACCATCAGCGCATCCGCGCCTTCCTGCTCATCAAGCAACGATTCACGCAACGCTTCGCGGCGGTTCATCGGGTTCATCTGGTAGCTTTTGCGGTCGCCCTTCAGCGCGCTGCCACCGGCCTCGCGGAACGGGCCATACAGCGCCGAAGCGAATTTGGTCGAATACGCCATGATCGGAATCTGCGTGAAGCCGGCTGCATCGAGCGCCTGGCGAATCGCCCGCACTTGGCCGTCCATCGCTGCCGACGGCGCGATCACGTCAGCACCGGCACGCGCCGCTGCCACGGCTTGTTTGCCGAGGTTGATCAGTGTCTGGTCGTTGTCGACTTCATGGTTGTGCATCACGCCGCAGTGGCCGTGATCGGTGTATTCGCAGAAGCAGGTGTCGGACATCACGATCATTTCCGGCACGGCATCCTTGGCGATGCGCGACATGCGCGAGACCAGACCGTCTTCACGCCAGGTGTCACTGCCGTTGCCATCCAGGTGATGCGAGACGCCGAAGGTCATCACCGACTTGATACCCGCGCGGGCATAACGCTCGATTTCGCTGGCCAGTTTGCGCTCGGGAATACGCATCACGCCGGGCATGCTTTTGATCGGCACGAAGTCGTCGATTTCTTCCTCGACGAAAATCGGCAGGACCAGATCGTTCAGGCTGAATTCGGTTTCCTGGAACAGACTGCGCAGGCTCGCATTGCGGCGCAGACGGCGGGGACGTGCTTCGGGGAACTGGCTGGACATGAGGCTTTCCTGAAATCGGAAGATGAGACGAAAGTCGTAGGGGGCGAAGCTTATGCCTTGCGGGGGGCGGGGTACAAACCTGGATCAATCAAGAGTGCATTACCGGGCGCGCAACAATCCTTCAGAACACTGTAAATCCCTGTGGGAGCTGGCTTGCCAGCGATCGCGGTGGTTCAGGCAACACAGATGTCGACTGTGCCGGCGTCATCGCTGGCAAGCCAGCTCCCACAGGGTTATGTCTGTAGCCCGAAAATCAGGAGGGGATGGTCAGGCCGCGAATGACTGCCGGGCGGGCGAGGAAGCGCTCGAGCACGCGGGTGACGTTGGGGAAGTTCTGGATGCCGACCAGATCACCGGCCTCATAAAAGCCGATCAAGTTGCGCACCCACGGGAACGTCGCGATATCGGCAATCGTGTAGCGTTCGCCCATCAGCCAGTCGCGGCCTTCCAGGCGGGTATCGAGAACTTTCAGCAGGCGCTTGCTCTCATCGACATATCGGTCACGCGGGCGCTTGTCCTCGTAATCCTTGCCGGCGAATTTGTTGAAAAAACCGAGCTGGCCGAACATCGGGCCGATACCGCCCATCTGGAACATCAGCCATTGGATAGTTTCGTAACGCAGCGCGCCTTCCTGCGCCAGCAACTGCCCGCTCTTGTCGGCCAGGTAAATCAGGATCGCACCGGACTCGAACAACGGCAGCGGTTGGTCTTCCGGGCCATGCGGATCGAGAATCGCCGGGATCTTGTTGTTCGGGTTCAGCGACAGAAATTCCGCGGACAACTGATCGTTGCTGTCGAAAGCGACCTTGTGCGGCTCGTACGGCAGGCCGATTTCTTCGAGCATGATCGAGACTTTGACGCCGTTGGGGGTCGGCAGGGAGTAGAGCTGAATCCAGTCAGGGTACTGCGCCGGCCATTTATGGGTGATCGGGAACGCGGACAGATCGGTCATGGGAAGCATCCAGTCACAAATGAAAGCCTGATCATAATGTAGGAGCTGCCGCAGGCTGCGATCTTTTGATCTTGAGCCTTAGAGCAAGGTCAAAAGATCGCAGCCTGCGGCAGCTCCTACATGAACCGTAACATCCTGTGGTTAAGCTGCGACCAGACCGTTGAAGGTTGCCGCTAAAGTGCGGGATCGAACCAAATCGGCCTCAGAGGACTCTGAGCTATGCCTTTGTTGCAAAGGAAGCCGTTCACGACAGGGAAAACACCCGGTGCTGGGAGCCCGCGGTGTAAAGGTTTGTCCGCCTTAACCGAAATTGCTGAAGAACCCCTTATTCCATGACGAACTTGATAAGTTTCGCCAAACGCTTCAAACAACGCGCTTACGTGGTCCTGCCCTCCCTGCTGGCGGCCAGTGCGCTGTTTCTGTCGCTTGAATCCAGCGAAAGCCGCGCACAACCGGCGGATGGCACGCAGACGCTGGTGTTCCTGCGCCACGCCGAAAAGCCCGAGGGCGGTCTCGGCCAGCTCAACTGCCAGGGTTTGAACCGCGCCATTGACCTGTCGACGCTACTGCCGGAAAAATTCGGCAAAGCCGACTACGTGTTCGCCGCGAACCCGACGCGCAATGTCGAGGAAGGCGAGCTGGACAATTCCTACAGCTACATTCGCCCGCTGATGACCATCAGCCCGGCAGCGATCAAGCTCGGCTTGCCGGTGAACATCGAGTTTTCCGCCAATGACACCAGCGACCTGGCCCGCGAACTGCTCACCGACAAGTACCACAACTCGACGATTTACACCGCGTGGTCCCATGGTTATCTGCCGGAATTGATCAACAAGGTCGCGGGCACAGCGGTCGGCGGCAAGCAGAACATTACCGATGACTGGTCGGGCGACGATTTTGATTCGCTGTACGTGCTGACCCTGACCTGGCACAACGGCAAGGCCAGTTTGCAGAGCCACAGCTACAAGCAGGGGCTGGACCACGGCAAGGAAACCTGTCCGACCTGAGTCATTTGTTGCCTTTACGGGCCCCATCGCTGGCAAGCCAGCTCCCACAGGTATCGTGGATATACATAATATCTGTGTACATCCACGATACCTGTGGGAGCTGGCTTGCCAGCGATGAGGCCGGCAAAAACACTAGGAATCTTTCCGATTCACCCGCCCACGCAAATACTCGATCACCGCCCCGCTCTCCCCCGCAAACTCGATCCGCCCGCCCTTTTTCTCGCGCTGGAACACATACATCGGGTCGTAATACTCGCGCAGGAGCCCCTCGATCCAGCCGCGATGCAGATCCACTGCGCCGCTACGCCCTTGCTCGATCAACGCCGCTTCCATCAATAGCAACATGCGCTGATGACGCTCGCCCCCAAGGCGTTTCTGCACGTTGTTGAGGCTTTCCAGCAGCCGCTCCGAGAACAACGTGAACCCTTCCTCCCCGTGCACCGTCGAAAATTCCGCCGACAGATCCACCACGTAATCGCGCAGAATCCGCTCCACGCGATCGTCAAAACTGTCTTCCAGCCAGACCATCGGGTACTGCTGCATGCCCTGATACAGCGGCAGCGGCAAGGCGCAACTGCCGACCACCCGGCTCTCGTCTTCCAGCACGAACTGCTCGATGCCGGCAGCACGTTTCTTGAGGATGTCGATGGCCAGACGGTTTTCAAAATCGATGTTGGAGGGCTGCCCGGTAGCCCGTTTGCCGAAACTGGAACCGCGATGATTGGCGTGACCTTCCAGGTCCAGGCCGTTGCGCAGTTGCCCCAGCACTTCAGTCTTGCCGGTGCCGGTCATGCCGCCCAGCAGGACAAAATCACACTGGGCGATGGCCTGCTCAGTGGTGTCGATCAGAAAGTTGCGCATCGCCTTGTAACCACCGCCGACGCGCGGATAGTCGATACCCGCTTCGTCACGCAGCCACTGTTGAGTGATCTGCGAACGCAGGCCGCCGCGAAAACAATAGAGATAACCATCAGGATGGGCGCGGGCGAAATCGGCCCAGGCCTGGATGCGCTCGGCTTTCACCGCGCCGCTCACCAGTTGATGACCCAATTCGATGGCCGCCTGCTGACCGTGCTGCTTGTAGCAGGTGCCGATCTTCTGCCGCTCGATATCGGTCATCAGCGGCAGATTGATCACGCCGGGGAATGCGCCCTTGTGAAACTCGACCGGCGCACGGGCATCCATCAGCGGCCGGTCGTTGAGGAAAATGTCTCGGTAGTCAGTGCAGTCGCGGAGCATCAAATCACCTCGACTGCGTTCGTCTGTCGCTCAACCAGTTCGCCGATTGGCGCCAGCTTCAGGCCCAGTTCGGCGGCGACGGCAAGGAACTCGGTATCGCCTTCAGGGGTAACGGCAATCAGCAGGCCGCCGCTGGTTTGCGGGTCGCAGAGCACCCGTTTGTGCAGTTCCTGCACGCGGCCGACCTTGCTCGCATAGCTGTCGAAATTGCGCAGGGTACCGCCGGGCACGCAACCCTGATCGAGGTAATACTCGACGCTGTCCAGACGCGGCACCCGGTCATAAACGATGCGCGCCGTCAGCTTGCTGCCGTCTGCCATTTCCACCAGATGACCGAGCAGGCCGAAACCGGTGACGTCGGTCATCGCCGTGACGCCGGCGAGTTTGCCGAAGCGGCTGCCCGGTTTGTTCAGTGTGCACATCCAGTCACGGGCCACGCCGACGTCGGCGGCGCGCAACTTGCCCTTCTTCTCGGCGGTGGTGAGGATGCCGATGCCCAGCGGTTTGGTCAGGTACAACCGGCAACCGGCGGTGGCGGTGTCGTTGCGTTTCATGTGGCGTTTTTCCACCAGGCCGGTGACGGCGAGGCCGAAGATCGGCTCCGGCGCATCGATCGAATGCCCGCCTGCCAACGGAATGCCTGCCGCGTCGCATACCGCACGGCCGCCGCGAATCACTTCGCGCGCGACTTCCGGCGCCAGCACATTGACCGGCCAGCCGAGGATCGCAATCGCCATCAGCGGATCGCCGCCCATCGCGTAGATGTCGCTGATCGCGTTGGTGGCGGCAATGCGGCCGAAGTCGAACGGGTCGTCGACGATCGGCATGAAAAAGTCGGTGGTCGAGACCACGCCGCGCTCAGCATCGATTTCGTACACTGCGGCATCATCGCGCGAGGCGTTGCCGACCCAGAGTTTCGGATCAAGGTTCTGCGCACCGCTGCCGGCCAGAATCACCTCCAGCACCTGCGGGGAAATCTTGCAGCCGCAACCGGCGCCGTGGCTGTATTGGGTCAGACGAATCGGCTCGCTCATGGGGAAGTCTCAGGCTGTGAATGAGGCCGATTCTAGCAGAGCACGGACAGCCGGACTGAAAGCCAACAGATCAAAGGATCGCAGCCTGCGGCAGCTCCTACACAAATCCCATGTAGGAGCTGCCGCAGGCTGCG
>NZ_RWIL01000111.1:0-32459 GCF_009764635.1 Pseudomonas sp. PB103
CGAGTACCGCTCTTGATCTTGCCGTGCCGGCCCCTTCGGCAGGCTGAGTGGAGGGGTCTATCCGGGGGTAGGCGCGCAGCGCCGTTCGACGAAGTCGAACACATCGAAAGGAGGTGCAGCGAAGCAAGCCGGAAGCGATGCCCCCGGATCGATCCCTGAACGAAGGAACCCCGAGCTCCAGCGAGCGGGCCGAACGCCGGGGCCCAGCCTTTTGCTTACTTTTCGGCGTCTGGAAAAGTGAGTCGCTGTAAGAGCGAAACCGTCAGCGGCAGCACCCGAAGCAACGGATATACACCCAAAACCCAAGAACCTGGTCGGCCCACAGGCCGCCAAGGCCAAAACGATCAAACCACATCAACCCCAACGTGAATCGCATCATGCCGCCAAAACTCCAGATCACAATCAATCAACCGCTCATGCTGATCATAATTGACCCGAGCAATCCGCAACCCCGGACTCCCCACCGACACCCTTAAAGCCGCCGCCGCATCCACCGACAACGACGTAGGCACAATCTCAAACCGCACCCGCCCATAGTGCAAATCGTAATGCCGCGCATACAACTCGGTCATCGACTGATTCAGATCAAACTCAAGAATCCCCGGAAAAAACTGCGGATTCAAATAGTGCTCCACATACAACACCAGCCGCCCATCAATGCGCCGCGACCGGCAAATCTGAATCACACTCGACAACGCCGGCAGCTGCAGCCAGGCACACACCGCCGCCGAGGCCGGCTGCAACCGCGCCGAAATCACCTCGGTCGACGGCACCCGCCCCTGCGCACTGACCATCGCGTGAAAATGACTGCGCTGCATCAAGTTGTACGCCAGCCGCGGCGGTGAAACGAACCAGCCACGCCGCTCCTCACGATAAATCTGCCCCTGCGCCTCCAACTGCAACAACGCCTCACGCACAGTAATCCGCGTGGTGCCAAACAACTCACTGAGCTTACGCTCGGCCGGCAACTTGCTGCCCGCCGCCAACAGCCCATGATCGAGCTGCTCCTGCAAGACCTGGCCAATGGCTGTCACCGCTTTTGTTGCCTCATCGCGCATCAACGTTACCTATCTGGACTAGACCAGCACTGTTTCGGGGCAAAACCGCACGGTGATCAAACCGTTTTGCGGTGTTGCAAGCCTAGGCAGTACAGATGACCGAGAGATGACAAAACTACCCAACGGTCGTCCTCACGACTTGCAATACATCGGCCAAGTCCCTTGCCCTCCGGGCCTTTGAGCATGGTCTACGCTTATCTGGCACCTGCCGATATCGACCAAATAAAAGGCCTGGCGCGAGGCCACCGACATCAAAGTGTCATCCAGCCCCCTTAAATTGGCTCAGGTATTGCTGACCTAGACCAACAACCACCGCAATCGCAGCGTTGAACACGACCAAGGAGCTTCGGAATGAAACAGCTTTTCCTGGCAACACTGTTAGGCTCGACCATTGCACTGTGCACCTCCGCCATGGCGGCCGGCACCGATCTGAAAACCCTCGAAGCCGCTGCGAAAGCGGAAGGCGCCGTCAACAGCGTCGGCATGCCGGATGACTGGGCCAACTGGAAAGGCACCTGGGAAGACCTGGCCAAGACCTACGGCCTGAAACACATCGACACCGACATGAGTTCCGCCCAGGAAATCGCCAAGTTCGCCGCTGAAAAAGACAACGCCACCGCCGACATCGGCGACGTCGGCGCGGCGTTCGGCCCGATCGCGGTCAAGCAAGGCGTGGTGCAACCGTACAAACCAAGCACCTGGGATCAGGTTCCGGACTGGGCCAAGGACAAGGACGGTAACTGGGCACTGGCCTACACCGGCACCATCGCCTTTATCGTCAACAAAAAGCTGTTGCACGGTTCCGAAGTACCGACCAAATGGGCTGACCTCAAGGGCGGCAAATACAAGGTCTCGATCGGTGACGTGAGCACCGCCGCCCAAGCTGCCAACGGCGTACTCGCTGCGGCACTGGCCAACGGTGGCGACGAGAAAAACATCAAGCCTGCGCTGCTGTTGTTTGCCGACATTGCCAAGCAAGGTCGCCTGTCGATGGCCAACCCGACCATCGCCACCATGGAAAAAGGCGAGATCGAAGTCGGCGTGGTCTGGGACTTCAACGGCCTCAGCTACAAAGCCAAGATGGCCAACCCGGATGATTACGTCGTGCTGATCCCGTCCGACGGCTCGGTGATTTCCGGCTACACCACGATCATCAACAAATACGCGAAAAACCCTAACGCCGCCAAGCTGACCCGCGAATACATCTTCAGCGACGCCGGCCAGACCAACCTCGCCCGCGGCAACGCGCGCCCGATCCGCGCCGAGCACCTGCAACTGCCGGAAGACGTGAAAGCCAAACTGCTGCCGAACGAGCAGTACAAAAAGGTCACCCCGATCAAAGACGCCGACGCCTGGGAAAAAACCTCCAAAGCCCTGCCACAGGCATGGAACGAAGAAGTCATCGTAGAGATGAAGTAATCCTTCATCTGTAGGAGCTGCCGCAGGCTGCGATCTTTTGATCTCGCCCTTTAAAAGCAACATCAAAAGATCGCAGCCTGCGGCAACTCCTACAGGGGTTGGTTCCAGTTTTGTTTTCGGAGTTTTTGCCCCTATGAAGCACAACGTCATCCTTGTCGTGCTCGACGGCCTCAACTACGAGGTCGCGCGCCACGCCATGGGGCATCTGCAGGCTTATGTTGGCGCAGGACGCGCCGCGCTCTACCAGTTGGAGTGCGAGCTGCCGGCCCTGTCCCGACCGCTTTATGAATGCATCCTCACCGGCGTGCCGCCGATCGACAGCGGCATCGTCCACAACAACGTTTCGCGCCTGTCCAATCAGCGCAGCATTTATCATTACGCCCGCGATGCCGGTCTGAAAACCGCCGCCGCGGCGTATCACTGGGTCAGCGAGCTGTACAACCGCTCGCCCTTCGTCGCCGCCCGCGACCGCCACACTGACAATCTGTCGCTGCCGATCCAGCACGGGCATTTCTACTGGAGCGATCACTACCCGGATTCGCACCTGTTCGCCGACGCGGAAAACCTGCGCCTGCGCCACGATCCGAACTTCCTGCTGATCCACCCGATGAACATCGACGACGCCGGGCACAAGCACGGCCTCGACTCTTCGCAGTACCGCAACAGTGCACGCTCGGCCGACATCATCCTCGCCGACTATCTGCAGAGCTGGCTCGACGCTGGCTATCAAATACTGGTGACCGCCGACCACGGCATGAACAACGACCGCTCGCATAACGGCCTGCTGCCGGAAGAACGCCAGGTGCCGCTGTTCGTCCTTGGTGATGCATTCAGCCTCGACGCTGACGCCGCACCGAAACAGACGGAAATCTGCGGCACGGTCTGCGAACTGCTCGGCGTGCCCCACGACAAACCTGTGTGCCGGGAGCTGCTCAAGTGAACGCCATGACTCGCGGCAAATGGCTGGCGGCACTGTGCCTGGTGCCCTTCGCGCTGTTCTTTATCGTTTTCGAAATCGCCCCGCTGGTCTGGGTGATGATCAACAGCCTGCAATCGGAAGAGTTCGGTTGGGGCATCGAAAACTTCACCAAGATCTTCAATTCGAAGTTCTATTTGCAGGCGATCCAGTACAGCCTGGAGATCAGTTTCTGGTCGAGTGTGTTCGGCATCATCATTGCCGTGCTCGGGGCGTATTCCCTGCGCCGGGTCGACTCGAAACTGCGCAACTTCGTGAATGCCTTCGCCAACATGACCAGCAACTTTGCCGGCGTGCCCCTGGCCTTCGCCTTCATCATCCTGCTCGGTTTCAACGGCAGCATCACCATCATGCTGAAGCAGTCGGGGATCATTCAGGACTTCAACCTGTACTCGAAAACCGGGTTGATCATCCTCTACACCTACTTCCAGATTCCCCTCGGCGTGCTGCTGCTGTACCCAGCCTTCGACGCTTTGCGTGAAGACTGGCGCGAGTCCGCCGCGTTGCTCGGTGCCAACGGCTGGCAGTTCTGGCGGCACATCGGTTTGCCAGTGCTGACGCCAGCGCTGCTCGGTACGTTCGTGATCCTGCTGGCCAACGCCCTCGGCGCCTATGCCACGGTGTATGCACTGACGACGGGCAACTTCAACGTCCTGCCGATCCGTATCGCGGCGATGGTCTCCGGCGATATTTCCCTCGACCCGAATCTGGCCAGCGCTTTGGCCGTGGTGCTGGTGGCGCTGATGACCATCGTCACTGTCGTGCATCAACTGCTGTTGAAGAGGAGCTACCATGTCTCGCGCTGAATCCGGCCCGGCCGGCCTCTACCACCGCGTCGTGGTTTACCTGCTGTTCGCGATCCTCTTGCTGCCGCTGGCAGGCACGCTGGTCTACTCGATCGCCAGCAGTTGGTCGGCGACCATTCTGCCCAGCGGCTTCACCTTCAAGTGGTACATCCAGTTGTGGAGCGATCCACGTTTCCTCCACGCCTTTGGCCAGTCGTTATTGGTGTGCGTGGGCGCGCTGGTGCTGTCGGTGGTGCTGATTCTGCCGCTGCTGTTTGTGGTGCATTACCACTTTCCGAAACTCGATGCGCTGATGAACATCCTGATCCTGCTGCCCTTCGCGGTGCCGCCGGTGGTGTCCTCGGTGGGCCTGTTACAGCTCTACGGTTCCGGGCCGATGGCGATGGTTGGTACGCCGTGGATTTTGATCGGCTGCTACTTCACCGTGGCCCTGCCGTTCATGTACCGGGCGATCACCAACAACCTGCAAGCGATCAACCTGCGCGACCTGATGGACGCTGCGCAACTGCTCGGCGCCAGCACCTTTCAGGCAGCGATTCTGGTGGTGCTGCCCAACCTGCGCAAAGGCCTGATGGTAGCCTTGCTGCTGTCGTTCTCGTTCCTGTTCGGGGAGTTCGTCTTTGCCAACATTCTGGTCGGCACGCGCTACGAAACCTTGCAGGTTTACCTGAACAACATGCGCAACAGCAGCGGGCATTTCACCAGTGCGCTGGTCATCTCGTATTTCTTTTTCGTGCTGGTCCTGACCTGGATCGCCAACATCTTGAACAAGGACAAAAGCGAATGAGCTATGTCAGCGTCCAACACCTGCAGAAAAATTACGCGGGCACCCCGGTGTTCAGCGACATCAACTGCGAAATCAACAAAGGCGAATTCGTCACCCTGCTCGGCCCGTCCGGTTGCGGCAAATCCACCCTGCTGCGCTGCATCGCCGGCCTGACGCCGGTGGATGGCGGCAAGATCCTCCTCGATGGCGTCGACATCGTCCCGCTGACGCCGCAAAAACGCGGGATCGGCATGGTGTTCCAGAGCTACGCGCTGTTCCCCAACATGACCGTCGAGCAGAACGTCGCTTTCGGTTTGCGCATGCAAAAGGTCAACGCCGACGACAGTCATAAACGCGTGTCGGAAGTGTTGAAACTGGTTGAACTGAACGACTTCGCCAGTCGTTATCCGCATCAACTGTCCGGTGGCCAATGCCAACGTGTCGCCCTCGCCCGTTCGCTGGTCACACGTCCACGTTTGCTGCTGCTCGATGAACCGCTGTCGGCACTCGATGCGCGGATTCGTAAACACCTGCGCGAACAGATCCGCCAGATCCAGCGTGAACTCGGCCTGACCACAATCTTCGTCACACACGACCAGGAAGAAGCGCTGACCATGTCTGATCGCATTTTCCTGATGAATCAGGGAAAAATCGTACAGAGCGGCGACGCCGAAACCCTGTATACGGCGCCGGTCGACGTGTTCGCCGCAGGCTTCATCGGCAACTACAACCTGCTCGACGCCGAAGCCGCATCGAAGCTGTTGCAACGCCCGATCAACCATCGCATTGCCATTCGCCCGGAAGCCATCGAACTGAGCCTCAACGGCGAGCTCGACGCGCAGATCCGCAGCCATAGCCTGCTAGGCAATGTCATTCGCTACCGCATCGAAGCGCGCGGCGTGGAATTGGTGGTGGATGTGCTCAACCGCTCGGCGGCCGATTTGCATCCCGACGGTCAGCGTCTGGCGCTTTCCATCGATCCGACGGCCCTGTGTGAAGTCGCTTAAAAGCAGCTGCGCGCTTCGAGCTACAAGCTTCAAGTTGTAGACTGCGGCGCAGCTGATTCCAATTCTTGCAGCTCGAAGCTTGTAGCTCGCAGCTGTTCTCGGAGAGAACTGATGGCCCTGGCAATTTTTGATCTGGACGAAACGTTGATCCACGGCGACTGCGCCACCCTCTGGAGCGAGCAGATGGGGCGCCTGGGCTGGGTCGATCCCGAGTCGTTCATGCGCAAGAACAACGAGCTGATGGACGCCTACAGCCATGGCAAATTGCGCATGGAAGAGTACATGGAGTTCAGCCTCGAACCACTGATCGGGCGTACCCCGGAAGAAGTCGAGCATCTGGTCGGTCCGTGGGTGGAAGACTTCATCGAACCGATCATCTTCAGTGACGCGACGAAAACCATCGCCGCCCACCGCAAGGCCGGCGACCGGATTCTGGTGATTTCGGCGTCGGGTACGCACTTGGTCAGACCGATTGCCGACCGACTGGGCATCGATGAAATTCTCGGTATCGAACTGGAAGTCGCGCATGGCGTGTACAGCGGCCACACCGTTGGCACCCTGACCTACCGCGAAGGCAAGATCACCCGCTTGCTGGAATGGCTGGATGCTGAAGAGGAAAACCTGGAAGGCGCGAGTTTCTATTCCGACTCACGCAATGATCTGCCGTTGTTGCTGAAGGTGGATTTCCCGCACGTGGTCAACCCAGATCCCGTGCTGCTTGAGCATGCCGAAAAAGCCGGCTGGCCCATCCATCTCTGGAAATAAACGCAAAAGATCGCAGCCTTCGGCAGCTCCTACATTTGAAATGCATTCCCCTGTAGGAGCTGCCGAAGGCTGCGATCTTTTGACCTTGCTCTTGTATCAGGTGAGGCTTTCGTCAATCACCAACACCAATTTCCCCGCCACCGTATTGCTCGCCAGCTCGGCAAACGCCGCCTCGGCATCCTTCACCGGGAATGCCCTGGCCAACTGCGGACTCAACCGCCCCTCAGCAAACAACGGCCACACCTGCTGCCCCAGATCACTCAACAGATCCGCCTTGAACTGATCGTCACGGCTGCGCAATGTCGAGCCCAGCAACTGCACGCGCTTACCCAACACCTGCGCCAGATCCAGCTTGGCCTCGCGACCGCCCATCAGGCCGATCAGCACCCAACGCCCATCCAGCGCCATCAGCTTGAGATTCAGCGCCGAATAATTGCCGCCGACCGGATCGAGGATCACATCGAACGGGCCGAAATCACGCAAGCTTTCCAAATCATCGCTGCGCACCACCCCGCCCTGCGCGCCCAACGCCTCGCAGTAGGCCAAACGCTCGGCAGAACCGACGCTGACCCAACACGGATTGCCGAACGCCTTGCACAACTGAATGGCGGCTGAACCGATTCCACTTGCGCCAGCGTGCAAGAGAACTTTCTCACCCGGTTTGAGCGCCGCAAGTTGAAACACATTCAACCAGACTGTTGCATAAACCTCGGGCAATGCCGCCGCCTCGATCAGCGAGACGCCTTCGGGAACCGGCAGCACATGCCGTCCGTCGACCACCACCTCTTCAGCCATCCCGCCCCCGGCCAGCAAGGCGCAAACCCGATCGCCGACCTGCCACGAACTGCCTGCGCCGACCTCGCTGATCACCCCGGAGCACTCAAGACCGAGCACTGGGCTGGCACCCGGCGGTGGTGGATAAAGCCCTGCTTTCTGTAATAAATCGGCGCGATTGAGGCCGGCTGCCGCCACTCGGATGCGAACTTGTCCTACATCGCACGTAGGACTCGGCTCCTCAACCCATGCCACTTGACCTTCAACGCCTTGCAATGCCTTCACAGTGCCTCCATAGTGAGTCTGGACTGAGCCCGAAGCTGTAGCGCCGGGCTTTTTGCATTATGCGACCGGCTCTCGTAGAACCGGCGACTTCAAAGACGGCCTAATATGCGTTATCAATTGTCCCCGCGTCGAATCAGCATGAAGCATTTGCTCCCCAGCACCGCCCTCGCTCTTTTCATCGGTATCGGCCTGTTGCCGGTATCGGGCAGTACATTCGCAGCCAACAGCTGGGACAAGTTGCAGCCTGATCGCGATGAAGTCATCGCCAGTCTGAACGTCGTCGAGTTGCTCAAGCGTCACCACTACAGCAAGCCGCCGCTCGACGATGCGCGCTCGGTGATCATCTACGACAGCTACATCAAGCTGCTGGATCCGTCGCGCAGCTATTTCATGGCCAGCGACATCGCCGAATTCGACAAGTGGAAGACCCAGTTCGACGACTTCCTCAAAAGCGGCGACCTCAACGCCGGGTTCACCATCTACAAGCGCTATCTGGACCGCGTCAAGGCGCGTCTGGACTTCGCACTTGTCGAGTTGAACAAAGGCGTCGACAAGATGGACTTCACCACCAAGGAAACCTTGCTGATCGATCGCAAGGACGCTCCTTGGCTCAAATCCACCGCAGAACTCGATGACCTCTGGCGCAAACGCGTCAAGGACGAAGTGCTGCGGATGAAGATCGCCGGCAAAGAGCCCAAGCAGATCCAGGAAACCCTGACCAAGCGCTACAAGAACCAGTTGGCGCGTCTGGATCAGACCCGTCCGGAAGACATCTTCCAGGCGTACATCAACACCTTCGCCATGTCGTACGACCCGCACACCAACTATCTGTCGCCGGATAACGCGGAAAACTTCGACATCAACATGAGCCTGTCCCTCGAGGGCATCGGTGCCGTGTTGCAGAGCGATAACGACCAGGTGAAAGTCGTGCGTCTGGTGCCGGCAGGCCCGGCCGACAAGACCAAGCAGGTGGCCCCGGCCGACAAGATCATCGGCGTTGCCCAAGGCAACAAAGAGATGGTCGACGTGGTCGGCTGGCGTCTGGACGAAGTGGTCAAGCTGATCCGTGGGCCGAAAGGCACCGTGGTGCGCCTGGAAGTGATTCCGGCGAGCAATGCACCGAACGACCAGACCACCAAGATCGTGCCGATCACCCGTGAAGCGGTGAAGCTCGAAGACCAGGCTGTGAAGAAGTCCATCCTCAACCTGAAACAGGACGGTAAGGACTACAAGCTCGGCGTCATCGAAATCCCGGCCTTCTACCTCGACTTCAAGGCGTTCCGTGCCGGTGATCCGGACTACAAGAGCACCACCCGCGACGTCAAGAAACTGCTGACCGAACTGCAGAAAGACAAGGTCGACGGCGTGGTCATCGACCTGCGCAACAACGGCGGCGGCTCCCTGCAGGAAGCCACAGAGTTGACCAGTCTGTTCATCGACAAGGGCCCGACCGTACTCGTGCGTAATGCCGACGGCCGTGTCGACGTGCTGGAAGATGAAAACCCGGGTGCGTTCTACAAAGGCCCGATGGCGCTGCTGGTCAACCGCTTGTCCGCCTCGGCTTCGGAGATTTTCGCCGGCGCCATGCAGGACTACCATCGCGCGCTGATCATCGGTGGCCAGACCTTCGGCAAAGGCACCGTGCAGACCATTCAGCCGCTGAACCATGGCGAACTGAAACTGACACTGGCCAAGTTCTACCGGGTTTCCGGTCAGAGCACCCAGCATCAGGGCGTGTTGCCGGACATCGACTACCCGTCGCTGATCGACACCAAGGAAATTGGCGAAAGCGCTCTGCCGGAAGCCATGCCGTGGGACACCATCCGCGCGGCGATCAAACCGGCGGCCGATCCGTTCAAGCCGTACCTGGCTCAGCTCAAGTCCGAGCATGACACTCGCACCGCGAAAGATGCCGAGTTCGTGTTCATCCGTGACAAGCTGGCTCTGGCGCAGAAACTGATGGAAGAAAAAACCGTCAGCCTCAACGAAGCCGAACGCCGTGCCCAGCACGCCGACATCGACGCCAAGCAACTGACGATGGAAAACATCCGTCGCAAGGCCAAAGGCGAAGAGCCGCTCAAAGAGCTGAAGAAAGAAGACGAAGACGCCCTCGCGGCTGCCGACCCGGACAAGGTCAAGCCAGAAGACGATGCTTATCTGAGCGAAACCGGGCGTGTGCTGCTGGATTACCTGAAGCTGAGCAATCAGGTGGCCAAGAAGTAAGGTGATGGCAATTTAATGCTGACGATCCCCGGATCGTCATCAAACAGTCATCATTCTGTCGTGCAATAAAGGACTGGGAGCCACTCTCTTCATCGAGAGCGCTCCCAGTCCTTTTTTTATCGCCAGAGATTGCCATGACCACGACCGAACAGCTGAGTGCCTTGAGCTCGATCCTGACTCAAAGCGGATTGCACAGCCTGTTCCAGCCGATCATCAGTCTCTCCGAACGGCGCATCCTCGGTTACGAAGCCCTCACTCGCGGCCCTTCCAACAGCCCACTGCATTCGCCCATCGCACTGTTCGCCGTGGCGCGTCAGGCCGGGCGCCTGAGCGAGCTGGAAATTGCCTGCCGGCAAAGCGCTTGCCGCCGTTTCAACGAACAGCAATTGCCGGGCAAGCTGTTTCTCAACGTCTCGCCAGAATCCTTGCTTGAAGCCGCCCATCAACCGGGACGCACGCTGCAACTGTTGCAGGATTTCGGCATTCCACCGAGTCAGGTCGTCATCGAACTGACCGAACAGACGCCGATCGACGACTTTCAGCTGCTGCAAACCGCGCTGCATCACTATCGGGCCATGGGCTTTTCCATTGCGCTGGATGATCTCGGTGCCGGCTATTCGAGCTTGCGCCTGTGGTCGGAACTGCGACCGGACTACGTGAAGATCGATCGGCATTTCATCGACGGCATTCATCAGGATGCGTTGAAGCGCGAATTCGTCGGCTCGATCCTGCAAATCGCCAAAGCCTCGCGCGCTCAGGTCATCGCCGAAGGCATCGAACTGCCCGAAGAACTCGCGGTACTCACCGAAATGGGCGTGGATCTGGTGCAGGGCTACTTGCTCGGTCGCCCGCAGGAACACCCACCGCGCGATGCCCGCGCCTTGATGCCCAAACACGACAGCAGCAGCGTTGCGCTGAACGACGAAGGCAGCGACCTCAGCGCCCTGCTCAACGACCAACCGGCGGTACATCGCGACACACCGACCGCCACGGTGCTGGAAGCCTTCCGCCGCCAGGCCAACCTCAACTCGTTGGCCGTGCTCGACGAACAAGGTCAGCCTTGCGGCATCGTCCACCGCCACTCGTTGTCGGACGCCCTGCTCAAACCCTTCGCCACCGACCTGTTTGCCCGCAAACCGATCAGTCGCCTGATGAACGACGATTTCCTCGCGGTGGAAATGAGCCAATCGCTGCAACAGGTCAGCCGCCTCATCACCAGCCGCGCCCGTCAGCGGATCGAAGAGGATTTCATCATTACCCTCAACGGTGGCTATCTCGGCCTCGGCCGGGTGATCGACGTGCTCAAACTCATCACCGAACTGAAAATTCAACAGGCGCGCTACGCTAATCCGTTGACCTTGTTGCCGGGTAATGTGCCGATTCAGCAATGCCTGACGCGACTGCTGCAGCAGGGGCGCGAGTCGGTGATTTGCTATGTCGACATCGACAGTTTCAAACCCTTCAACGATATTTATGGCTACGGGCGTGGTGACGAAGTGTTGCTGTGTCTGGCGCAATGTCTCAACGAGCGGGTAGACCCATCCCGCGACTTCGTTGGCCATATCGGCGGCGACGACTTTCTGCTCGTCCTCGGCCCCGAAGACTGGCGCAAACGCCTCAATCAACTGCTTGATGATTTTCAGAGCCAATGTCGGCGTTTCTACCGCACGGAACACCTTGAAGCGGGATGCTTTATTGCGCCGAATCGTCAGGGAGTGCGGCAGGAGTTTCCGCTGCTGTCGCTGTCCATTGGCGTAGTGCATCTACATCCCGAAGCTTGCGCGCACCTCGATGCCAGTCAGCTTGCGGAAATGGCTTCGCAGGCGAAGCATCATGCGAAGAATGTTCCGGGGTATAGCGTGCATGTGATTGATAGTCTCCCCCTGTATAACCTCCATCAATCACAATTGATAGGGCAGCGCTGACTTATTCAACTGCACAAACAAACTAGACCGATCGATGTCACCATTGAGTTTGATCTTCAAGGCTCGCCCGAAGCAAATCATCCTTCCACAACTCACTGGCGATCTCATATATATGTTCAAAAAAACCACGAGAGTCTATTATTTCCGTTTCATCCCATGCGAGCACTCTCGGATCATCATAGTCGCTCACAAACTCTTCAGAAAAATCAAAATCAGTATCCTGCAAATGGCTTCCAAGGATTTTATAAATCAAAAACCTATGACGGTAGGTTAGATAATCAAACTCAGGAATAATAAAGTTTTTAATTATTTCTCGTTGATCTTCATATTTATTTGGGTCGTAAACCCACAATGCCTGACCAAGCGTTTCCTCCCGATCGTAGATTGATATCCCACTCAACACATTAGAGAGCTTGGGCTCATATGGCAACTTCGTATATGGCAGCATCAACATAACTTCACCTATCTTGGAAAGCCAGTAAATGGCCGCTTAACATCTCGCTTATCAAATTTAACTTCCGCCCCATCCAAACTATCTACATAACGAGGATTGCTAAGATCTCTGTCATTTGGCTTATAGCCACGACCTGCCCCTGGCAGTTTCATCCTGACAATAGGGTTTTGATCACCATCATGACCTGTCGGCTCAGGAACTTTCTTATGCATTCTAGATAAAGCAAAATCCAACGCGCGAAACTGCATCATCCAACTCTTGAATTGGGAACTTGGCCCCACTGCCCCTCTAACGCCTTTCTTTGTTGGATGCGAGCCGTCTATTGACCTCTGCTTCAAAGCAGCATCATCAATTTCTGGCCCATGCTTTTCTACCGAGTGCATTTTGTATTGTCTGTTCCAAGCTAATACCTGACGCTTAGCTTCAGCTTCATTTTTCGGTCCATTTTTGCCAACAGGCGGAACGATAGGCAAGCCTTGATTTACGCTAGGCCTGTTAGCCTGAGTTGGTACTGGGCACCTTTGGGTCTTATTGTTTTTGGGCGGAGGACAATTGGAACTCAACCCCAACGGATCCACCCACCCCGTCGGATTCGGCGTGTACTGATACTGATTAATCCCACCCGCCAGCTTCACCGGATCCGGCGTCAGATACCGTCCCAATCTCGGGTCGTAATACCGATGCCGGTTGTAGTGCAGCCCACTTTCCCCATCGAAATACTGCCCCTGAAACCGCAACGGTTGATCGAGATAGTCTTCGGCCGCCAAGGTCAGCGCCGCGACCTTGCCGTAGGCGTCGTACTGCGCCGACCAAACGATGTCGCCGCTGTAATCGGTCAGCTCCAGCGGCGTACCGAGGTGATCGAGTTGGTAATAAAACGGGCAGGCTTTTTTCGGGCCTTTGCCGTCGAGCATGGCCAGCGGGCGGAAGGTGCCGGGTTTGTAGACGTAGCTGCGGTATTCGTTGGGGCTGCTTTCGGCGACGAGGTGGTCGCCTTGCCAGAAGAACTCGATGGTGACGCCGTCGACGGTTTTGCGGATGCGGCGGCCGAAGGCGTCGTATTGGTAGGACGCGGTTTTGCCGTCCGGGCGGGTCAGGCCGATCAGACGGTGCTGGCAGTCGTAGCGGTATTCGGTGACGAGTTTGTGCGCGGTGCCGCGACGCTCGCGGATCAGGTTGCCGAAGGCGTCGTAGTCGTAGTGGCGGTCGCCCTGCATCAGCAGGCGATTGCCTTTGATCCGGCTCGGGCCGGTGCCGTCCTGTGTCAGCAGGTTGCCGGCCGGGTCGTGGGCGAAGCTTTCCGGCAGTTCGTCGCGCGAATGGCGGACGCGGATCAGGCGGTCGAGCGCGTCGTAGTAATAGCTGCGCTGGCCATGACGGCTGTCGGCGATGCTCGCCAGGTTGCCGTTGACCGCGTAGCTGTAGTGGCGCAGGTACAACGCGCGGGTTTGCTGATTGACCGCATGAGCCTGCAGGCGACCCTGTTCGTCATAGTGATAATGACTGTGCAGCAAACCCTGCTGACGCTGCTGTTCACGTCCGAACTCGTATTGGTGCTTGGTCAGTTGCGCGCCGTTGAGGTCGATGCCGGTGAGCGCGCCGCCTTTGGCGTGGTGATAGTCGAGCTTGCTGTTGTCCGGCAGGCGCATGCGTTTGAGCTGACCGCAGGCATCATAGGCATACCGCAAAGTGCCCCAGCCCTGATGCTCGGTGATCAGCCGATCCTGACGGTCGTACTCGAAGGCCAGCGGATGTTGCTGGCCGTCATCGACGCTGACGAGGCGGCCGAGGCGGTCGTATTGGTAGCTGACCCTGATGCCGTCGGGCAGGGTTTTGACCAGAAGACGCCCGGCAGCATCGCGTTTATAGGCGGTGACTAACTGTGAGCCGTCGTCGCCAAACTCGGTCTTCTCCAGCAGGTGACCGTTGAGGTCATAGGCATACGCGGTGCGTTGGCCGTCAAAGCCGGTTTCCTCTCGGATCAGCCCGGTTGGCGTGTAGTCCAGCAGGTATCGCTCGCCGGACTCGTTTTCGATCTCGGTGAGCAGCAGTTGCGCATGGTCGTAGCGGTACTGCACCCGCGTGCCGTCGGGGTTGATCCGCCGCGAAACCAGATGCAGTTCATCGTCGTATTCATACCGGGTGATGTGACCGAGTTCATCACGCTCGGCAGTAACCTGGCCGTAGCTGCCGTAGCTGTAGGCGCGAGTGGCACCGGTAGGAAAAGTCGTCTGAAGCAGTCGGCCAACGGCGTCCCACTGCTGACGGGTCACGGCGCCATGCTCGTCAACCGTGGTCGTCCGCCGCCCCAGCGCATCGTAGGAAAAGCGCCGCACACCGCCGCCGGGCGGAGTCTCCTCAGTCAACTGGCCAAGGTCATTCCAGATCCAGCGATGCCGACTGGCGTCCGGGTAGCGGATCGACAGGAGTTGTCCGTGCGTATCGTAGTAATAATGGGTGACCTGACCGTCAGGGTCGACCGCTTCGGTGACATCACCCTCGACATTGCGTCGGTAAGTCCAGGTCGCGTCGCCCCGGCTACGTTTGTGCAGGAAACCGTTGCGATATTCGTAGGACGTGGGCGCGTCCTCCGGCGGAATCAGCGCAATCAGCCGTCCGATTTCGTCGTAGCGATATTCAGTGACAGCGCCGAGCGGATCCTGCTCGGCCACCAGACGCCCTGAGTCGTCGTAGGCCTTGAGGTGTTCGCCACCGTTGGCCTCGACCTTGCGCACCAGTCGTGCACGGTCGTCATGGACGTAAACCTCTTCAGTGCCGTCGACGTAATGCACTGTGACGCTGCCATCGTCATCCCAGACGTACCGCGTATTCATCTGCGAAAACGATGCCCAGTGGCGCACGCAACGGGCGGCCTTGCCGGCGCGTTCCCATTCCCAGAAGAAACTCGCGCCGCCGCTCAGTTGCCGCTGCAGGATCACGTGGGCGTCGTCGTAGTCGTAGCGTTCGCTTTCGCCGACGGCGTTGGTGGCTTCGATCAAGCGCTGCAGCGCGTCGTAGCGGTAGCTGACCAGCGTCTGTTCGGTGTGCCAGGCCTCTTCTACACTTTCCGCAGGTTGGAAACTCTGGTAGTCGACAGCAATCAACTGCGCGCGGTCGTAGCGCAAGCGCAGTGCCCGACCCGCGCCATTGTCGAGGCGGCTGATGCGCTCCTGACGATCTCGGGCAATGCGCAGACGGTTGTCGTACGCGTCACTGATGGTTGTCAGCCGCCCGGCACGAAAGTGATAGAACTGCGATTTTTCCCCGGCGAGGGCGAGGATCAATTCCTCGGGCTCATCCCCGAGAAAGATCGCTGCCCGCGACAGGCTGTTGTGAATCGCCGGACGCGAAACACTCGGCAACGGAAACCGCGTACGGCGGTTTTCATGGTCAACCCAGACAACCCCATCGCCTTCGAACAGCAACCGATGCGCCAGCGAATGGCTCCAGCCAAACCCCAGCCCGACATCGATCTCGACTGCACTGCTGCGGTACAACCGGGTGAACTCGAACGGCAATCGTCCATCAAGCACGCCATCAGTCAGCGTCAGTAGCTCTTCGCCGGTGACCATCGACACCGGGCAACCGTTGGTGCAGGTCGCCGGCGCACAGTCAGCACTGTCACCGTTGGGATTTTTCGCCTGATCCGGCGCGTCGTCGTGAGGCTCGTCTTTCTTCAACGAGGCATTGCGCCGGGCATCCCAGCGCAACTGCATGCGGCCTTTTTTCACCCCGGCAGCAATGCCTCGGGCGGCAACGCTTTTGTATTTGTCGACGTATTTGATGAACCCTTCGACGATGGCAAACATCGCCTTCACCAAACGCATCACGGCCGACAACAATTGCCCGGCGCGCTGCGCCAGGCGCAGTGTCAGATAGGCAATGCCCGCGCCCGCCCCGACGAACGTCAAGACCACGCCAATCAGCACATCGATCAACACCTGCACCACGACCATCGAGACCGCTTCAGCGGTCTGGCCGCTGATGTCACCGGGGGGCAACATTTCCAGCCAGAGGCTCGCGGTGCGTAACAGCAGGCACAACGCAGCTTCATCGCTGACCAGTAGCTGCAGCTTTTCCATGAGATCGGGAGCGGTTTCTGCCAGCGTCTTCAGTTGCGCGGCCCCCTCACCCAACCGCTCGGCAAACGCTCCGGGGTCCTTGAGGATGTCCGAGAGCATGGCAATGCTGTCCCAGACGCCTTCGATCGCCGCCCAACTGCCGGCCAACATGCCGTTGCCCGCCGCCGTCGCCACCGACTGCGACCACTGTGGCTTGAACCCCTGCCACTCGCTGCGCAGCCAGCCATCCAGCTCGGCGGTCAGGCCGTCGTAGGCGATGAACAAGTCGTCGACCTGAGTCGGTGTCACTTCGCTGTGCACATGCACTCGATAGAACTTGCCCACCGTTCCAACGAACGTGCCCTTGCCTTGCGCATCAAGGGTCACGGGGGTGCTCTCGCCGCTCTCCACGGCCACCACATCGACCACGATATTGCCCAGCGCAATGTCGTACACCGACTCGAACTTGCTTTCGATCTCCATCTCCCCGCCCTGCGGGCACTGGAAGACGCTGGAGAAAAAATCGTTGTCGCCGACGCTGACAGCGGTGCGGCTGTCACCGAAGCGGATGACCCGCTCCATGCCCAACAGCGACGGTAGATCCGTCGCCTGGCTGAGCTGGTCCGCCGTGCGGCTGGCCCAGTGCTTGAGCTGTTCGCGATAGAGGCTGAGGGTCTCCGGGAAGCTGTCGAGTTCTTGCTCGATACGAGCGATGGCTTCCATCAGCGCACGTCTGCGTGCGGGATGGGCGGGTTGATCCGGTCGAGCATGAGCGTTCCCTCGCGCAAAAAAATTAGGCGCGGGAACTGTGCGGGGGATCAATCAGGAAAGAAGTCAGGCAAGTAGGCGATGGCTGTAGGACTAATCTGTAAAAAGTCGGCAACAGATAAACAGGCCTGCAAAAACGCAAACGCGGCGTGAGGTTTCCCTCACGCCGCGTTTAAAAAACACAGACCCAGTTGTTTATGGCGTAGCGTCGCGCGCGTTCAACTCTTGCAGTTTGTGTTCGGCCAATGGATGCCCGGCCTTGGCGGCCATGCTCCACCAGCGTGCCGCTTCGTCAGGGTCAGGGGCCTTGCTCGGGCTGCCGGCCAGACAAATGACGCCGACCTGATAAGCCGCTTTGCCATCACCTGCCAGCGCTGCCAGACGCAGCAAGCGCACACCCTCTTCACGCGCGCCGAGGCCCACGCCGCGGAACGTCAGGATGTGCCCATAGAAGCTTTGCGCGCCGACATCGCCGAGGTTGGCCATGCGCGCGAACTGCCCTTCCAGCCAGCGCCAGCCCCGCGGCTGGCGGACGAACCATGACCAGTGAAACAGCCTACGGGCCAGCCAGTAACTTGCCCGTGCCTTGAGTCGTAAAAACACTCAGGCCTCCGCCGATTCCGGGTACTCGTACTCGAAGACTCTGACCACTTCGGAGGCATGCCACGAGGCTGCGGCGACGCCGTCGGACGGCCCGGAAAAACGCCCCAGGCGCTCAACGCATTCAAAAAATCCGGTGCGCGGCAGGCGACTGGCGCCCTGGCTGATGACCAGCGAACTGCGCAAGGGCTGTTCGGCCTTGGCATCCAGCGCCGCCAGATGTTCGAGCGCGGCGGTCAGGGTTTGCATCGCCGGTGTCGGCAGTTGCAAACGCTCTAGCAACGCCCGGTATGTCAGAAGATGGCGCTGACGGCGCGCCTGATCAAGTTCCCCCAGCAATCCGTCCCAATGTTGACGACTGATGCGTACGCTCACGATTCATCCCTCCAACCTGGCACCGTCAGTTCCCAGGCCAGGCTGCGGCGAATCGCGGCGTCGGGCAGACGCTCGCCACTTTCGATCATGGCCAGATAAGACGGGCTGATGCCTACCGTGCGGGCCAGCGCCTCGATGGCGATGCCCTTCCCTTCGCGCAAACTGCGTAGTTGATCCAGACCCGGAAGAATCGACTCCGGTGCTGCCGCGAGCGGCGCCGGGGCCGGCTGCGACGGTGTTGCGTTGATACCTGCTGCTTTCAATAGAGCCTGATATTGAGCCCAAGGCAGAACCGCATATTCGGGTTCGCCATCGCGTGCAATTATCTGAATATCCATGACTACCCCGTAGGACAACAACACTTAGCGAGTCGGCACTTTTCCCTAGAAGTGTAATCCTAACAGCGGCTAAGGTCGCGGGGGTATCTATCTGTAAAAGGGACTACAACAATCAGGGCTTTTTCGGGCCTTGCAGCTGAAGTTGCTCAGGGGTGTCGGGCAACCGTTCGACCACGGCGAGCTTCTCCGGCTGCTGGCGGTTGCGCCAGAGACGGAAGGCATTGAGTTCGTCGTCGAGGGTTTTCATCAGCCAGGCGAGCACAGCGATGTCGTCGAGCATGCCGAATACCGGGATGAAATCGGGAATCGCATCCACCGGGCTGAGGAAATACATCAACCCCGCCACTACCGAAACCAGCGCTTTGCCACTGATGGCGCGGTACTCGCCGCGCCAGTAAGCCAGGCACAAGGCCTGGAGCAGACGCAGGTCATCTTTGAGCTTGCCAAGGCGATTGCCCTGCGCGGCGCCTTTGCTGGCCACGGCGAACAGCAATGTCGGCAGACGGCCACGGGCCAGCAAGCGGCCGGCCAAGGGCAGGAATCGAGCGAAATTCCACGGAGCTTTCATCTATTCCTCCCGTTGAAATGTTATCCACACAAATTGTGGATAACCTTGTGAACAGAGCTGCATTTCAGCGCTGAGAGCCCCGTTTTATATGGGCTGCGCTCAGATCGGGCGTTTTTTACTCACATAAAAAACCCCAATATTTCATTGACTTGGCGGCCTGGTGCGTCTAGCACCGGCAGCCTCAAAGCTATGACTGCCCTGATCGGCATCCGTTCGCTCTGTTTACCTTTGCCAACGTGCAGATGCAACAACGCCCCGCTTAAGCGAGGCGTTGTTGTTGAAGCCGAGGCCGATTACTTGGCAGCAGCGGCGTCTTCTTTGGCTGGATCCTTGATGGCCAGCAGTTCCAAGTCAAAAACCAGAACCGAGTTGGCCGGGATTGCCGGGCTTGGCGATTGCGCGCCGTAAGCCAGATCGCTAGGGATGTACAGTTTGTACTTCTCGCCAACGTGCATCAGTTGCAGACCTTCAACCCAACCCGGGATCACGCCGCTCACCGGCAGATCGATCGGGCTGCCGCGCTCGACGGAGCTGTCGAATACGGTGCCGTTGGTCAGCTTGCCGGTGTAGTGAACAGTCACTACGTCGGTAGGCTTAGGCTGTGGCCCATCGGCCTTCTTGACCACTTCGTACTGCAGGCCGGAAGCGGTGGTCGTTACACCTGCTTTCTTGCCGTTTTCTTCGAGGAATTTCTTGCCGGCAGTTGCCGACTCTTCGCTCATCTTGGCCATGCGCTCTTCAGCACGCTTTTGCAGCGCGGCGAAGGCTTCGACCAGTTCTTCGTCTTTCAGCTTCTGTTCTTTCTTGCCGACGGCATCTTCGATGCCCTGGGCTACCGCTTTGGAGTCCAGATCATCCATGCCTTCCTGAGCAAGGCTCTTGCCCATGTTCAGGCCGATACCGTAGGAAGCTTTTTGCGCCGGGGTTTTCAGCTCTACGCTGGTCTGCGAATCACAACCCGCGAGGACCAGGCTAACCAGGGCAACCGCCGCCGCCAACCGATGCTGTTTCATGCTATTTCCTTGTTCATGCGCCGAAAGGGCAATCGAGTAAAGCCGCGAGCTTATCAGGCCGCCACGACCAATGGCTACCGGCATGAGAGCAGTAAAGCGGCGATAAGTTCAGGGATTAAAACGCATTCGGGCAAAGCGACGATGAAGCTTCTGTCATCTTACCCTGACAGCGGCTTGATCTTCCTCGTACACCATCTGACGTAATGGCCACTTGCCGCATCAGGCTTGGCTCAGGCATAACAGCGCAACAATTCGACAAGGATGTTTAACTTGCGCCTCTTATTCCGTGTTCTGGCTTTGATCGTCGTACTGTTGGGAATCGTCCTGGCGGTAGTGCTGTATTACATCGTCAACCCGAAACTGCCCTTCTATACCCCCGCCGAACAGGTGCATTACCTGAACCAATGGTCGGAAGCAGAACGGCAGATCTACTATTTCACCCCCCAAGGCACTCAGGTCAAAGGTCTGCGCTATGAGTGGTTCCAGGCACTGGAACTGCCCTTCTCCGAGCAACGTTTCGCCGCGCCCGATTACCTGGCCCGTTTCGGCTTTCTGATTGATCCGCAACAGAAAGCCACGCCGAACAACCCCGGCAACCTGCCTGTGGGCTTTGCCCGGCATCAAAATCCCGGCAGTTCCGAGCAATATCTGGACATAACTTGCGCCGCTTGCCACACCGGCGAACTGCGTTTCAAAGGTCAGGCCGTGCGCATCGACGGCGGGACAGCACAGCATGTGTTGCCGTCCAGCGTTCCTACACTACGTGGCGGCAGTTTCGGACAGGCCTTGGTCGCCAGTCTGACCTCGACTTATTACAACCCATGGAAATTCGAACGCTTCGCCCGCCAGGTGCTGGGCGATGCATACGACGCGCGCCATCAACAACTGCGCAGCGACTTTAAACAATCGCTCGATACTTTCCTCAAAGTCGCCTGGAACGACACCCATCGCGGCCTCTACCCGACCGAAGAAGGCCCGGGCCGTACCGATGCATTCGGGCGAATTGCCAACGCGACGTTTGGCGATGCGATCTCCCCCGCCAACTATCGCGTGGCCAACGCACCAGTGGATTACCCGCAGTTGTGGGACATGTGGACGTTCGACTGGGTGCAGTGGAACGGTTCGGCACAGCAGCCAATGGCGCGCAATGTCGGCGAGGCGCTGGGCGTCGGCGCCACCTTGAATTTCTTCGATGCCAATGGCCAACCGCTGCAAGGCGAAGCACGTTATCCCTCCAGCGTCCGCGTGCGTGATCTGCACACGATTGAGCAGACCCTGCAAAAACTTCAGCCACCCGCGTGGCCGGAAGACGTGTTGGGCGCCGTGGACAAGACGTTAGCCAGCAAAGGTCGCACGTTGTTCGCCGAGAACTGCGCGGGCTGCCACGTGCCGCGCAAAACCGAGGAAGGCGGACGCTGGGTGCAACATTTGCACATGCTGCCGTTGGACGTTATTGGCACTGATCCTAACGCGGCCAACAACATTGCCAGCCACCGCTTCGACCTCTCCGCGCTGCAATGGGACTTGAACGAACTGGAAAAAATGGATGTGAAGTTGCATCCAACGCCCAAGGAACCGCTGGATCTCAGCCAATTATCGGTCGCTAAAGGCCTGGCGTATGTCACCGCATTCGTCGAAAACCGCGCCTATCGCGAAGCCAAAGTCACACCGCAGGAAAAGCCTGGCCTCGACGGATTCGGTTTGCCCATCGGCGTTCGCGAAAAAGTCGCTTACAAAGCCCGGCCATTGGCTGGCATTTGGGCGACCGCGCCGTTTTTGCACAACGGGTCGGTGCCGAGCCTTTATCAATTGCTCTCGCCCCAGGATGAACGCGCGACCACCTTCTATAAAGGCAACTTCGAATACGACCCTCGGCATCTGGGCTATCGCACCGAGGCATTTACCAATGGTTTTCTGTTCGATACGCGCATCAGCGGCAACCACAACAGCGGGCATGAGTTCCGTGCCGGCGAGCGTGGCAACGGGGTGATCGGCAGACTGCTGCAGCCGGAGGAACGCTGGGCGCTGCTCGAATACCTGAAAGTGCTGGGCGGCCCGCTGGAGGCGCAGTTGCCATGATTCTGCCGACATTCAAGAAAGAACTGCCTTTGCTCGCCCGGATCTGGTTGTGGCTGGGGCGCTTGCTGGGCAAAACCTTGTTGACCCTGCTCGTCATTGGCCTGCTTGGCTGGGCGATCGCTACGGCCTGGTTTGCCTGGCATGACCGCGGCCCGGTTTCGGCGCTGGAGCAGATTCCGCCCGGTGAGGCGGCAATGACGCAAGATGTGATCCAGACCGCCGTGCGCATCGTCGATCAACATCGTGAAGGCACGCGTTATTTACGCGACGCACACGCCAAGGCGCATGGTTGTGTGAGGGCTGAGGTACGCGTGCTGCCGGACCTCGCGCAATCGCTGCGCCAAGGCGTGTTCAGTGAGCCGGGGAAAACCTGGCAGGCGATGATTCGCCTGTCGAATGGCAACGCTTATCCGCAATTTGACAGCATCCGCGACGCTCGGGGCATGGCGATCAAATTGCTGGATGTGCCGGGTAAACAGTTGCTGGGGGATCGCGAGGAACGCCGCGAACAGGATTTCGTGATGTTCAGCCATGCGAACTTCTTTGTCAGCGATGTCGCCGAGTATCGTCAGAATGTGGCGGCGCAGGCTGACGGAAAGAAGGTCACGGCGTTTTTTCCAGGGTGGGATCCGCGCACCTGGCAGATCCGCCATTTGTTTATTGCACTGGCAACGCTGGCACCGGCGCCGGACAGCCCGACCGGGACTACCTACTTTTCGGTATCGCCGTACAAATTCGGTGAAGCCAACGCGAAATTCCGGGTGATGCCGGATCCGGAGAGTTGCCCGGCATACGCGTTGCCCAAACAGAATCACGATCTGCCGAATTTTCTGCGTAGCGCTCTGAATCAGCAGTTGTCAGCGGATCGGGTACCGGCGTGTTTTGTCCTGCAGATTCAGCGCCAGGATGCGCACAAGTACATGCCGATCGAGGACACCAGTATTGAATGGCGCGAGGAAGACTCGCCATTCGAAACCGTGGCGCGGATCACTTTGCCGCCTCAGGACTTCGATACGCCGGCGCTGAATCTGGCGTGCGACAACCTGTCGTTCAATCCGTGGTTCGGAATTGAAGCGCATCGGCCGATTGGCGGGATCAACCGCTTGCGCAGAGCGGTATATGAAGCGGTGAGCGACTATCGCCACAGCCAGAATGCCGCGCACTAAAAAAATATGCACATAACCTGTGGCGAGGGGATTTATCCCCGTTGGGCTGCGAAGCGGCCCCCCGCTTTTAAAATCTGGGCCTGCTGCGCAGGCCAACGGGGATAAATCCCCTCGCCACAGGTCAGCATCAAATCTGAGATTTCATAAACCCCAGACAGCAAAAAGCCCGCACTAGGCGGGCTTTCTGTGGACTCTGGCGTTCAGTGTTCCAGATTCCGAATATGGCGCAGCGGACGGGACTCGAACCCGCGACCCCCGGCGTGACAGGCCGGTATTCTAACCGACTGAACTACCGCTGCGCGAAACGCTTGAAACGAATGGTGGGTGATGACGGGATCGAACCGCCGACATTCTGCTTGTAAGGCAGACGCTCTCCCAGCTGAGCTAATCACCCTTCGCTTCGTTACGGGACGCATTATGCCACAAGTTTTCGTAAAATGTTGATTTAATTGAAGTTTTTTTCAAATAAATCCGAAAACCGGTAAAACGACACATCCCGCGGGTACAACTGTACAAACCTTGAGGCAGAAAAAAACCCGCTTTGGCGGGTTTTTCCGTGGTGACCTGGCGTTCAGTGGTCCAGGTTACCGAATATGGCGCAGCGGACGGGACTCGAACCCGCGACCCCCGGCGTGACAGGCCGGTATTCTAACCGACTGAACTACCGCTGCGCTAAACACTTGAAACGAATGGTGGGTGATGACGGGATCGAACCGCCGACATTCTGCTTGTAAGGCAGACGCTCTCCCAGCTGAGCTAATCACCCTTCGCTTCGGTGTGGCGCGCATTCTACGGAGCGACCCAACCTCTGGCAAGCACTTTTTTAAATAATTTTCTCAGGCCTTCCAAAGGCTTAGAGAAGGGTTGGCCTATTAGACGGCGAAGACAATAATGCCCCCCTTTGTATAAAGGAGAGACTCACCCCATGTGGTTCAAAAACCTGCTTATCTATCGCCTGACCCAAGACCTGCCTGTCGATGCCGAGGCGCTGGAAACTGCACTGGCCACCAAACTGGCGCGTCCATGTGCAAGCCAGGAGTTGACCACCTACGGTTTCGTCGCGCCGTTCGGCAAAGGCGAAGATGCTCCACTGGTGCATGTCAGCGGTGACTTCCTGCTGATTTCCGCGCGCAAAGAAGAACGCATCCTGCCGGGCAGCGTCGTACGTGACGCAGTAAAGGAAAAGGTCGAAGAGATCGAAGCCGAGCAGATGCGCAAGGTCTATAAAAAGGAACGCGATCAGATCAAGGATGAAATCATCCAGGCGTTCCTGCCGCGCGCGTTTATCCGTCGCTCGTCGACCTTCGCCGCCATCGCGCCGAAACAGGGCCTGATCCTGGTCAACTCGGCCAGCCCGAAACGCGCCGAAGACCTGCTGTCGACCCTGCGCGAAGTGATCGGCACCCTGCCCGTCCGCCCGCTGACCGTGAAAATGTCGCCAACCGCGACCATGACCGAATGGGTCACCACGCAAAAAGCCGCCGACGACTTCTATGTACTGGACGAGTGCGAACTGCGCGACACCCACGAAGACGGCGGTATTGTGCGTTGCAAGCGTCAGGATCTGACCAGCGAAGAAATCCAGCTGCACCTGAGCACTGGCAAAGTCGTGACTCAATTGTCGCTGGCCTGGCAGGACAAGCTGTCGTTCATGCTTGATGACAAGATGACCGTCAAGCGCCTGAAGTTCGAAGATCTGTTGCAGGATCAGGCGGAACAGGACGGCGGCGATGAAGCGTTGGGGCAACTGGATGCCAGCTTCACCCTGATGATGCTGACGTTCGGCGACTTCCTGCCGGCGCTGGTGGAAGCGTTGGGTGGCGAAGAGACTCCGCAGGGGATCTAACGCCAACCAGTTCCTGATGAAGGAACCGGTTCAAATGTGGGAGCTGGCTTGCCAGCGATAGCGGTGTTACAGATGGCTTATATGGAGTCTGACACGCCGCCATCGCTGGCAAGCCAGCTCCCACAGTGTTTTTTGGTGTAACCAATAATAAGGAACAAGCCATGCGCGCACTGGCTGCACTCAGCCGCTTTGTCGGCAATACCTTCGCTTACTGGGTTCTGATTTTCGCGGTCATCGCGTTCCTGCAACCGACATGGTTCCTCAGCCTGAAAAGCGCGATCGTGCCGCTGCTCGGGCTGGTGATGTTCGGCATGGGCCTGACACTCAAACTCGACGACTTCGCTGCCGTTGCCCGCCATCCATGGCGTGTGGCGCTGGGCGTGGTTGCCCATTTCGTGATCATGCCCGGCGTGGCGTGGTTGCTTTGCCAGGTGTTTCACCTGCCCCCGGAAATCGCCGTCGGGGTGATTCTGGTCGGCTGCTGCCCAAGCGGCACCTCGTCCAACGTGATGACTTGGCTGGCGCGCGGCGATCTGGCGTTGTCGGTGGCCATCGCAGCCGTCACCACCCTCCTCGCTCCGCTGCTAACCCCGGCGCTGATCTGGCTGCTGGCTTCGGCATGGTTGCCGGTGTCGTTCATGGAGCTGTTCTGGTCGATCCTGCAAGTGGTGCTGCTGCCGATCATTCTCGGCGTGGTTGCCCAGCGCCTGCTCGGCGACAAGGTTCGTCATGCCGTGGACGTGTTGCCGCTGGTGTCGGTGGTCAGCATCGTGATTATCGTGACCGCTGTGGTCGCCGCCAGCCAGGCAAAAATCGCCGAATCCGGCCTGTTGATCATGGCCGTGGTGATGCTGCACAACAGCTTCGGGTATCTGCTGGGTTACTTCACCGGCCGGCTGTTCAAACTACCATTGGCTCAACGCAAATCGCTGGCGCTGGAAGTCGGCATGCAGAATTCGGGATTGGGCGCCGCGTTGGCCAGTGCGCATTTCTCGCCATTGGCGGCAGTGCCGAGTGCGCTGTTCAGCGTCTGGCACAACATTTCCGGAGCGTTGCTCTCGACGTACTTCCGCCGCATGAGTGAAAAGGAAGAACGCGAAGCGCTGGCGCAACAAGCCGCCGACTGAGGGCAAACTTGATCCCCGGATTAATGCTGGTCAAACTGTTGCGCAACGCGGGGACGACCCTGCGGCTCGATCGAGTCATTAATCTGGGGACGACCCCGTCAATCGATGGAGGTCTTTCATGTCCTGGATCATTCTGTTTTTCGCCGGCCTGTTTGAAGTCGGCTGGGCCGTCGGCCTGAAATACACCGACGGTTTCAGCCGTCCACTTCCTACTGCACTGACCGTTGCGGCCATGGCCATCAGCCTTGGCTTGCTTGGCCTTGCGATGAAGGAATTGCCGTTGGGCACGGCGTATGCGATCTGGACCGGCGTCGGTGCCGTGGGCACGGTGATTGCCGGGATCATCCTGTTTGGCGAGTCGATGGCGTTGATTCGGCTGGCCAGTGTGGCGTTGATCATTACCGGGTTGATCGGGCTTAAGGTCAGCGCCTAGGCCTCTGTCCCCATCGCTGGCAAGCCAGCTCCCACAGGTTCTTTGGTGTACACAAATAAGGTGTCCACTGAAGATCACTGTGGGAGCTGGCTTGCCAGCGATGAGGCCCAAACAGTCACCGACTATCTAACTGCCCCACGCAATTCGCCGACCAGCCCCTGCAACTTCGCCGGCTCAGCCGCGCCAACATCCACCGGCGCGCCCGCCACCAACGTCACCCGCGACCACAACCGGTGAAAAAAGCCCTTGTTCGGATCGCGGCTGAAGAAGCTCCCCCACAACCCCTGCAATGCCAGCGGAATCACCGGCACCGGCGTCTCTTCGAGAATCCGCGTCAGCCCACCCTTGAACTCATTGATCTCGCCATCTGCGGTCAACTTGCCTTCCGGGAAGATGCACACCAGCTCACCGTCCTTCAGGTATTGAGCAATCCGGGTGAAAGCCTTTTCGTAGATCTGGATGTCTTCCTGCCGCCCCGCGATAGGAATAGTCCCCGCTGTGCGAAAGATAAAGTTCAGCACCGGCAGATTGTAGATTTTGTAGTACATGACAAAGCGAATCGGCCGACGCACCGCGCCGCCAATCAACAAGGCATCGACGAAGGAAACGTGGTTGCACACCAGCAGCGCCGCGCCCTCATCAGGAATCGCTTCAAGGTTGCGATGCTCGACGCGGTACATGGAATGGCTGAGCAGCCAGATCATGAAACGCATGCTGAACTCGGGGACGATCTTGAAGATGTAGGCGTTGACGCCGATGTTGAGCAGCGAGACCACGAGGAACAGCTGCGGGATCGACAGTTTGACCACGCTCAACAGCACGATCGAAACAATGGCCGACACCACCATAAACAGTGCGTTGAGAATATTGTTGGCGGCAATCACCCGCGCCCGCTCGTTCTCGGCGGTGCGCGACTGGATCAGCGCGTACAGCGGCACAATATAGAAGCCGCCGAAAATGCCGAGGCCGAGAATGTCGATCAGCACGGCCCAGGTGTGCACAAAGCCCAGCACTTCGGTCCAGCTGTGGCCTGTGACGCTGTCCGGAATACCGCCGGAATGCCACCACAGCAACAAGCCGAACACCGTCAGGCCGAACGAGCCGAACGGCACCAGACCGATCTCGACCTTACGCCCGGAAAGCTTCTCGCAGAGCATCGAACCGAGGGCGATACCCACCGAGAACACCGTCAGAATCAAGGTGACCACGGTTTCATCGCCGTGCATCCACTCCTTGGCATACGCCGGGATCTGCGTCAGGTAAATCGCCCCGACAAACCAGAACCACGAGTTGCCGACAATCGAGCGCGACACTGCAGGCGTCTGGCCCAGGCCAAGTTTCAGCGTGGCCCAGGATTGACTGAAAATGTTCCAGTTGAGGCGCATTTCCGGGGTCGCCGCTGCCGCGCGCGGAATGCTGCGACTGGCCAGGTAACCGAGCACTGCAATGCCGACGATGGCACCGGAAACCAGTGGCGCATAGTGCGTGGAGGACATGATGACCCCGGCGCCGATGGTGCCGGCGAGGATCGCCAGAAACGTGCCCATCTCCACCAGACCATTGCCACCGACCAGCTCATCCTCGCGCAATGCCTGCGGCAGGATCGAATACTTCACCGGGCCGAACAGCGCCGAGTGCGTGCCCATGGCGAACAGCGCCACCAGCATCAACGACAGATGATCGAAAAGGAAACCGACGGAGCCGATCGCCATGATGGCGATCTCCGCAAGCTTGATGACCCGGATCAACGCGTCCTTGGCGAACTTTTCGCCGAATTGTCCGGCCAGCGCCGAGAACAGGAAAAACGGCAGGATAAACAGCAACGCACACAGGTTGACCCAGATCGAACGATCACCCTCGATGGCCAGCCGATAAAGAATCGCCAGGATCAGCGACTGTTTAAACACGTTGTCGTTAAACGCACCGAGCGACTGCGTAATGAAAAATGGCAGGAAGCGCCGAGTGCGCAGCAGGTTGAACTGTGAGGGGTGACTCATCTTCCGTGTTTCCCTGATTGTGCTTAGCTGATTGTGCTTGGAAAGGGCCTGGGTAGTGCTTATTGGAATCTCAAACCGCGATTCAGGCCACACCTTACCTAAACTTTTCAGGTTATTTCTTTAAACCTGCGATGCACGGCGAGACAAACAGCTCGCCGCGCCAAGCACCTTGCACGGTGCGTTTGCCGACGATCAGCCACATCACCGCGAGCAACGTCACCAGCACGGTGCCGAACACGCTGAAAAACGTCAGGTTGAGAACATTCGCCAGTTTCAGCGTGGCCAGCGAATACACGCCCAGCGGGAAGGTGAAGCCCCACCAGCCGAGGTTGAACGGGATGCCGTCACGCAGATAGCGCACGGTGATCAGCAGCGCCATCAACATCCACCACAAGCCGAAGCCCCACAAGGTAATGCCGGCCACCAGGCCCAGGCCCGCAGCGATTTCACCGACCCCCGGCAAACCGTTGGCAGCAAAGATTGCCGGTGCATCACCCCCCAGCAGCAACATGCCCAGCGCGCCGGTGCCGATCGGGCCGAGGGCCAGCCAGCTTGAGGCGGCCATGTTTTCGTGGGGCAGTTTGTGCAGCGCCATGCGCAGCAGCAGGATGGTCAGAATGCTGAACGCCACCGGCAGGGAAAAGGCCCAGAGCACGTAGCTCGTCGTCAGCACCACCAGTTGCGAGTGGGCGTCGGCCAGGTGCGGCGCGAGCAAACCACCGCTGGCCGCCGCCACTTCTGCCGCCACCACTGGCAGCAGCCAGACGGCGGTCATTTGGTCGATGCTGTGTTCCTGTCGGGTAAACATCATGTAGGGAATCAATACGCCACAGGCCAGCGACATGGCTACATCAATCCACCACAGCACTTCGGCGAGATGAATCACCCCGTCGCCCCAACGCGGCAGGCCGAACAGCAGAAAGCCGTTGATGATCGTCGCCAGGCCCATGGGAATGGTGCCGAAGAACATCGACACGGTGGAGTGCCCGAAAATCCGCCGGGCTTCATCGAAGAACAAAATCCACCGAGCGGCATACGCCGCGGTAAACAGGCAGAACAACAGAATGTTGAACAACCACAGCCCTTCGGCCACCACGTGCATGCCAGGGATTGCCACTGGCAATTGCGCCAGGGCCAACGCCAGCACGCCGGTACCCATGGTCGCGGCGAACCAGTTCGGCGTGAATTGGCGGATCACTTCACGCGGGTGCTGAAGCTGGCTAAGCGGCTTGATGCCGGGTTTGCTGCTGTTGGGGCAAATCATCATGAACTCCTGTCCTCGGGTGAGGTTGAGCTCATGGTAGAACTGAATCGAATATCTATATAACGGGTAATTTCTCTAACTGTTATCTGTTTTATCAATAAGCGCTTAGACGCTGCCCTCGGACTCGATCACCAGAATCCTCGCCACGCCTTGCGGATGGGCGACATGCTCGGTGCCGATCGAGGCATGAAAGATGTCGCCAACGCCCATCTGCACCTGTTTTTCTTCGCCCTGCTCTCGATAGTGCATCAGCACTTGGCCGTCGAGCACCACGAACACTTCCTCACCATCGTTGACGTGCCATTTGTATGGCTGATCGGTCCAGTGCAGACGCGTGGTGATGCCGTTCATGTTGGCGATGTCCAGCGCGCCCCAGGCGCGGTCGGCGGTGAAGGTCTTGCTGCGAATAATCTTCATGAATCGATCCGTGAGGAGAAGGCTGAGCAAGGCTAACCGAAACCGCAACGCTTATGGAGCGCTGCACACCTTGGCGGGGGCTGGACGCAGGCTGAGCAGCAGCGCGCCAACCGCCAGCACGATCAACACGGCACCGTAGCCGTCGGTGGTCGTGAGCAAACCCACGTTGCGCGCCAGATACCCGGCCAGCAGTGCCGGCAAGCAAAACGCCAGATAGCTGAGTGCGTAATACGCCGACATCAACCCCGCCCGCTCATGGGGCAAGGCCAGCGGCACCAGGCTGCGCACCGCACCGAGAAAACCCGCGCCGAAACCGCAACCGGCGACCAGCGTGCCAACAAAGAACAACGTCAGGCTGGCGCTGTGCACCCCCAGCAGAATCAGCAACAGACCGATCGGCAGCAAACTCGCGCCCAGTTGCAGCGAGCGTCGGGCGCTGCGATTGCGCAAGGTGAAGATCATCAGGGCGCCAGTCAGGGTCAAGGCCGCCACCGTCGCCCCGCCGATCAGGTTCGACGTTGAGCCGGTGGCGGTGCGCACCAGCGAAGGCGCCAGTGACGCGTAAAAACCACCCAGCGCCCAGGTCGCAGTGTTCAACGGCAGGACTTTCCACAAGGTCGCGCGTGCCTGAACCGGCACATGCAGGGTCGGCCGCAGCGATGCCCAGGCGCCAGCTTGCGGCGTGACGCTTTCCGGCAGACGCCAGACGTAAATCCCCTGCAACACAAACAATCCGAGCAGCAACCAATAGGTCAGTTGCAACGGCGCCGGGGCAAACTCGGCGAGCAAGCCACAGCCCATGCCGCCCAGCGCCATTCCCAACAACGGCGCCACACTGTTGATCAACGGCCCCTGCTGACGGTCAGTGTCAAGCAACGTCGCGCTCAACACGGCCGTAGCCATGCCGGTGGCGAAGCCTTGCAAGACACGCGCGCTGATCAGCCATGCCACGTCGTCGGCATAGATGAACAGCAGCATCGCCAGCGCATTGAGCAGCACCGCGCTGAAGATCACCGGTTTGCGCCCCAGATGGTCAGACAGCGACCCCACTGTTAATAACGCCGCCAACAGACTCAGTGCATAGACGCCGAAGATTAGCGTCAGCACCGCCGAGGAGAAGTGCAGTTGATCCTGATAGAGATGATAGAGCGGCGTCGGCGCCGTGGACGCTGCGAGAAAACTCAGTAAGGTGATCGCCAGAAACCACAGGCTGGATCGATGGGAAGCAAGGCTGGTCATGGGCACACTCCGCAAAAGCTAATTTTTTGCTTTTGCGGAGTGTGCTACCGCTTCGCGCTTAAAGCAAATTCTTTGTGTTAAGGTCTGCCGCATGGCTATTAAAGAAGGTTTACGCCCCGGTGGCCGCAGTGCCCGGGTACAAGAGTCGATTCATTCGGCTGTCCACGCGCTTCTGCAAGAACAGGAGCGTTCCACCGTGACCGTCCCGCAAATCGCGGCCCGCGCCGGGGTGACGCCGTCGACGATTTATCGGCGCTGGGGTGATTTGGCGGCGTTGCTGGCCGACGTCGCCCTCGCCCGCATGCGCCCCGACAGCGCGCCGGCAGAAACCGGCAGCCTGCGCAGCGATATCCGCGCGTGGGCCGAGCAGTATCTCGACGAAATGAGTTCAGAGCCCGGGCGCAACATGATGCGCGACGTCCAGGCGAGTGCGACGCCGGGGTATTGCGTGACGATTATTGGCGCGCAGTTGCAGACGATCATTGCGCGGCATCCCGATGAAGTGGCGCCAAGTGTTGATCGGCTGATCAATCTGGTGGTCGCGCCGGTGGTGTTCCGGATTCTGTTTTCGGCGGCGGCGCTGGAGGTGGATGAGCTGCACAGGTTGATTGATATCGCATTGCAGCAGAACTGACCCCGATTTCCCTGTAGGAGCTGCGGCACGCTGCGATCTTTTGATCTTTGAAATCAAGATCAAAAGATAGCAGCGT
>NZ_RWIL01000112.1:0-62669 GCF_009764635.1 Pseudomonas sp. PB103
ATCTTTTGATCTTGAAATTTTAAAATCAAAAGATCGCAGCCTCGTTTCACTCGTCAGCTCCTACAGAATTTCAGAATTTCAGGGTTGCAGGGTTGCAGAATTTCAGGGTCTACCCGGGAATGCTCAGCTGCCGGTGCGGATTTTGTTCCACACCCGCGTCCGGATGCGGTCGATGTTCAGCGGCATCGCCTCCAGTGCGAACAACTTGCCCATCATTTCCGGGCTCGGGTACACCTTGGTGTCGTTCTTGATCGCCGGGTCGATCAGGCTGTCGGCCTGTTCGTTGCCGTTGGCGTAGTGCACGTAGTTGCTGATGCCGGCCATGACGTCCGGGCGCAGCAAGTAGTTCATGAACGCGTAACCGGCCTTCTCGTCCGGGGCGTCGACCGGCATGGCGACCATGTCGAACCAGATGGCGGCACCTTCCTTGGGAATGTTGTAACCGATGTCGACACCGTTCTTGGCTTCCTTGGCGCGGTTTTCCGCTTGCAGGATGTCACCGGAGAAACCGACTGCCACGCAGATGTCGCCATTGGCCAGGTCGCTGGTGTATTTCGAGGAGTGGAAGTAGCTGACGTACGGCCGCACTTTCATCAGCAGCGCTTCGGCCTTCTTATAGTCCTCGGGATTTTTGCTGTGGTGCGGCAAGCCCAGATAGTTGAGCGCCGCCGGAAGCAATTCCGGGCCGTTATCGAGGATCGCCACCCCGCACTTCTGCAGCTTTTCCATGTTCTCGGGCTTGAAGATCAAGTCCCAGGAATCCACCGGCGCGTCATCGCCCAGTACGGCTTTGACCTTGGCAATGTTGTAGCCGATGCCGGTGCTGCCCCACAGGTACGGGAAACCGTGTTCGTTGTTCGGATCATTGACCTGCAAGGCCTTGAGCAATACCGGGTTGAGGTTCTTCCAGTTCGGCAACTGGCTCTTGTCGAGCTTCTTCAGCGCCCCGCCCTGGATCTGCCGGGCCATGAAGTGGTTGGACGGGAAAACTACGTCGTAACCGGATTTGCCGGTCATCAGCTTGCCGTCGAGGGTTTCGTTGCTGTCGTAGACGTCATAGGTGACGCCGAAGCCGGTGTCCTTCTCGAAATTCTTGGTGGTGTCCGGTGCGATGTAATCGGACCAGTTGTAAACCTTGACCGTTTCCGCCGCTTGGGCGAAGGAAACGGCGAGCATCAGCGGTGCCAGAGCGAGGGTTTTGCGGATCATGGATCGATTCCTGTGTAGGTTTTTTTGTTGGCAGGCAATCAAAGGATCAAATAATCAGAAAATCAGCACGTAGGTCTTGCGCACGGTCTCCTGGATATCCCAGATACCGAGCGTGTTGGCTGGCAACATCAGTGCGTCGCCGCCTTGTATGTGCAGGGTTTCGCCACCGCCATCCGGGGTGAACGTGCAGCGCCCGGAGATGAAGTGGCAGAACTCCTGCGCGGTGATCTGCCGGCGCCAGCGCCCCGGGGTGCATTCCCAGACGCCGGTTTCGACGCCGTCATCGCGCTCGACGCTGGTGGTCGAGGCGATCGCGACCGGCTCGCCGAGCGGCACGGCGACCGGGTTGGATTCGTCGAGTTGCAAGGTTGCGGTGTTCTTGAACTGGGTAATGCTCATGGTCTGACCTGTCTTTTGAAGAGAACGGCGTTAGTGCATGAAACCTTCCATGAAACCCGCGACCTGGCTGGCGAGCTTGCGCCGCCATGGCGCCGTCGCCGGGTTGGCCAGGGTCTGGTCTTCATGGACAAAACTTTTGATGATTGCGTTGTAACCGAGCCAGCGACACGGCTCCGGCTCCCAGGCGCGCAGTGCATGAATGCCGCCGTCCGGCAGTACCCACGGTTGATGTACCAGTTCGGTATCGCGCTCAAGAATCAGATCGGCCAAGGTTCGACCGCCGAGGTTGCTGGCGCCGACGCCCTCCCCGCCATAACCGCCGGACAGCGCGATGCCATTGGCGCGATCGCAGAGCATGTGCGGCTTGAAATGGCGCGACATACCGAGGTTGCCGCCCCAGGCGTGGGTGATCTGCACGTTTTTCAGTTGCGGGAACAGTTCGCCGAACAGGTAGCGCCGCAGTTCGACCTCATCGCGGGTCAGATCAAAGTTGTGGCGCAGCTTGCCGGCGAACTGATAACCGCCACGGGCGCCAAAGATCAGGCGGTTGTCGGCGCTGCGCTGGCCATAAGTGACCTGACGGCTGAATTCGCTGAAGGCCTGGCCACGATTGAGGCCGATTTCATCCCAAGTGGCGGCGGACAACGGTTCGGTGGCGACGATCAGGCTCTGCACCGGTAACTGATAGCGACCCAGCGGCGGCAACGTCACCGAATAGCCTTCCACCGCCGGCACGATCCAGCGGCTGCGCACGCTGGCCTTGGCCGTGCGCAAACTGCCGGATTGCCAGTGGGTGACCGGACTGTTCTCGTAGATCTTCACGCCCATGTTCTGCACGGTACGCGCCAAGCCGCGCACCAGTTTGGCCGGGTGAATGGTCGCCACGTGCGGCGCGAAGATGCCGCCGTAGGGTTTGGCGATACGGATCTGCTGCGCGAGTTGCTCAGGGCTGAGCCAGCGGTAATCGTTGTCGGTCAGGCCCTGGCTGTGCAACTTGGCCAGGTATTCACGCAACGTCGCCTCTTGCTCGGGGTAGCGTGCTGCGCAGTAAAGCACCCCGCCCTTGCGGAAATCGCAGTCGATCCCTTCGCGTTCGAGGACAACTTCTACTTCATCAGGGATGCTGTGCAGCAGGTCGAATGAAGCGCGGCGCTGTTGCGGCGACAGACCGGCCAGCAGACGATCTTCACCGAGCAGGTTGCCCATCAGCCAACCGCCATTGCGGCCGGACGCACCAAACCCGGCGGTTTGCGCCTCGACGATGGCGATGTCCAGGCCTGGCGCCAGCTTCTTCAGGTAGTAGGCCGTCCACAACCCGGTGTACCCGGCGCCGATAATCGCCACGTCGACATCCAGGTCCCGCTCAAGCTCGGGCCGCGCGGTCAGCGGCTCGTCGAGTTGATCCATCCACAAACTGATAGTGCGCCACGCCGGCATGCAAGACTCCGCCACTGAAAACCTTCGATGGCGTCGATCCTAGTGGCTGTCCTCAGGACAAGTCTTGCGCGCGTGTCCGCAAAGAAATTTGTTTCGCGTAAGCCTTCGGCGATTGCCCGGTGTGTTGGCGGAAGCAACTGTAAAACGCCGACAGCGAATTGAACCCGGCGGCGAACGCCAGTTCATCGATGCGCACTGGCGGCGCGGCGTGTTCCAGTGAACGCAGCAAATGCTGCAAGCGTGCCTGATTGACGTAGCGATAGAAGCTTTGCCCGAGCACTTGGTTGAGCAGGTAGGAAATCTGATTGCGACTGTACCCGCACTCCTTCGCCACCCGTTGCAGGTCGAGCTCGGGGTCCAGATAGGGCTGCTGTTTTTCGAAGTACTGCTGCAAGTCGTCGGCCATGAAGCTCAATTGCCGGGGCGACAAGCCCAGGCGACTCACCGCTGGGCGCTGGCTTGATGAGGTGGCGCCACTGGATTGCGTGCGCACCAGCGAGGCGTATTCGTTGACGCGCCAGATCAGCCCGTCCTTGACCGTGATCGCTTCGCTGGAGCGAAACGACACCAGGCCGTCGCCACCGCGCAGAGTCACTTCGTATTGAATGAACGCGGTGCTGCCGTCGACGCGAATGCGGTCGCAATGCTCAAGCAGTTCGTCGGATTCACGCGGCATGCTGACGCGCACGTACTCGCGCAACTCGTCGAGGCCGAGCACCCGATTCTGAAAGAAATCGTTGTATTGAATGTCCGGGTGATACAGCGCCATCACGGCGTCCAGATCGCGGTGTTTCCAGCTCAGGTGATAGCGCATGACCGTGGCGGCCGTTGCCTGGGTCTGTTCCGGGCCGTCGTCGTCGGCGTGCATAAAAGGCTCGGCGAAAAAGAATCGAGCTTGCCCAAGTTCGGCACAGGCTTCAATGACTAATCCGTAGTGGCACTTTGGCGATGATTGCGTAGGCCGTGACTTACATCAAAAAATGCGAAGCAATCGCAAAATGAACTGAAAAATCTCACAGGAAATTCACACGCGGATGCTACTTTTAATGTCAGTCACCGGTTGAGCCAATGAAGGCTCTTCCCACCTAACATGAGCAAAAGGAATCGCTCGATGAAGAAGGCGGGCAACACATGAACAAAGGGTCAAGCAAAGTCACGTTTCCCAACGCCTGCCAGTTGATGCGCTGGCATTTTCATCCCATGGGTTTCGAGGCGACGATGGATGCACCGGGCAGCATGATCGCCCGACTGTTCGATCGCGTCAGTGGCGAAACCATGATCGCTATCGCCGGCATCCCGTGTGCCACGGTGATGAATGCGGCGGATGTCGAGCGAATTATCGAGGCGGTGGAGGATGAGCTGGAGGCTTTCGTACCTCCAGAGCTGCTCAGGAGTTATGCATAACATCATGATTTAAAAAGAAAAGCCCGCAGCGATGCGGGCTTTTTTTGCTTATGCGATTTTCTTCGCTGGCCGGTGATCGGCAAAAAATGCCTTGCCCGCAGCGACACGATCGGATGCCCGAGGCATGTTCACTGCCTGATTTTCCTGCGGCTCGACGTACCAGTAGCAATGGCTGACCGCCCGGGTAATGCCAACGTACGCCAGGCGCAGGATTTCGTCCTTTTGTGCGCTGTCGTACGGCTCGCTGTCGCCACTTTTGCCCAAGCCGGCCATGCGATAGACCTGATTCTTGTACGGCGAGCTGGTCAGGTGCTGGCAATCGCCGAGCAGGAACACCGCATCGGCCTGCAGGCCCTTGGCACTGTGATACGTCAGTTGCTTCAGTCGCCGGGCCTCATAAGGCAAGCTCGAATCTACATTAACTACTGACTGAATATACTGCTCAATCAATAACTTATCGCTACTTTTTCGATACAGCATCAAGATTGAATCACCCTGACGATAGTGCTCGGCAAGGCGCTCGCCCAAAGCCCGATCGTCGCGTTCCAGTACCTTGACGGGCTGCAAAGGCTTCGGCTCGCCACTGGCCTTGGCTTTTTTGCCAGCAATTGCCGGTGCGGCGCGAACGATATGCTCAGCGGCGTCAATGATGTGCTGATGGCTGCGGTAGTTGTCGCTGAGCATCACCCGCGTGGTGCTTGGCGAAGGGAATTCCTTGTTGAATTCCATGAAGTAACTGGGCGAACTGCCACGCCAGCCGTAAATCGACTGCCAGTCATCTCCCACGCAAAGCAATGACGAGCGCTGAGCGCCCCGGCCGACATGCATGGCCGGCCCGCGACTGCGGATTTCAGTGAGGCTGGCGCGAATCCACGAGACGATCTGCGGCGAAACGTCCTGAAATTCATCGATCATCAGATGCGACATCGACCGCAGCAACTCATCGCTGATCAGCTTGAGGTTCTCTGGCGAATGTTCGCTGAACAGCGCGAACATTCGGTTGTAGGTCATCACGGGGGGCTTCTGGTCGAGCAAATGATCTTCAAACGCACGCCAGAACAGGCTCAGCGCTTCAAAGAAGAACCGATCCGGATCGTCCTTGGCAAAGCTCATTCGCCCGACGGCGTCCGGAACGTCCAGCCCCAGGTTCTCGATAAAGCCTGCCGCAGCGACAAAACAGTCGAGTAACGGCGCAGACGCCAACTCGCCTTTGACCTTGTAATCAAAGCCGGGCCCTGCAGTCGCGTCACCTGCCAGCGTCGCCAATACGCGCTTGGAAGATTCGTAGGAATCCAGCCATATCAATGGCTTACGACAGAAAGCTTGAAACAGGGTGCGTTTTACAGCCCACTCCGCGCGCACTGAAAGTTTGGCGTTGGGGCGACAGATTTGCGGGCTTTCCTGCGAATCAAAACCGAGTACCACCCAGGCATCCAGACTTGGAATATAGCCATGGCTGTGGAATGTCGAGCCATTGATGTCGAAAGTCTGGCGCTTGGACTCGATGCCCTTGATCGGCCAGGCACCGGCACGCAACCACAGGTCTTCAATGGCGTCGCACAATTCTTCATCACGCTTGGCCGCCAGTTCGGTCACGGCCATGCGCTTCTGCACGTCGGGATGCTCGCGCTCAAGTTCCTTGAGTTGCAAGCCTGCGCGCGACAACGGCTGAATCAACTGGCGGAAACGCTCGTCCTCGTTGAACAAGCGGTGATAACAGGCGTTGAGCTGCTGACGTTGGGCGTCGTTGATGCGCAGGTCAAACGGATTGCTGTCGACGTCTTCATCACTGCCCTGCACGCGGTGACTGAGGTTTTCAAACGCCTGCAAACGTTCGAATCCCGGCAGGCTGCGCACCATCGGCAGGATGCGCGAATGGAACGTGCGCACCAGTTCCCGCGCCTGCTTAAGGCCCAATGGTTGCCCCCAGAGCGTGAACAGTTCGATCAGTTTATTGATGAAATCCTTGCGCGATTCGCGGGTGAACGTCACCACGGTGAGCGAATCGAGTTCAAAACCCAGATAGTGGTTCAGTAACAGAATGCGCAAGACCAGCGTGGTCGACTTGCCGGCGCCTGCGCCAGCAACCACTGACGTCGATGGCGTGTCGCTGAAAATCATCTTCCATTGCGCGGCGCTAGGCTGCGCGTGCTCGGGTAGCAAACGGGCGACGTCAGCCTTGATGCGCTTCTTGAGTTCAGCGGTCAGCGGCAGCCGCCAGTCGTCAAACAAATGATTATCGACACTCGGTGGACGATGCTCGGTGCTGCGGCTGTCGCGGATCAGCAGGACTTGCCGCCCTTCTTCCAGGCCTTCGAGTTTGCCTTCATTAAAACCGTACTCAACGCCTGCGGTGTGACCACTGCGAAAACCATCAGCCTGGCCATGCAACCATGACGCGCGATGCTGCGCACGCAGGCGCGTCAGGCCATGGCCGAAGAACCGCGCGGCCAGGCGTTTGAACCACGGCATTTCAGCCAGTGGACGAAGTTCGGGAGGAAGATCGGGGATGTGTTGCACCACGCTGAGGGGCTCCAGGGTGTGAGGCTGTCGAGGGCTATGGTGTCTGTATTTGCCGCGCAGTTCTAGCGAAATGCTTTCATGTCATTGGTTTAGCCGATGAATTGAAGGTGAGTTGAAGCAATTTAGAACCTTCATTCAATCGATAAATTCGATCCTGATGCCGCACTTTTTACGCTTTTTATCGATGCTTTCCTGATAGATGATCAGCGCCATTAACCACCGGTTTCAGGAGACGATCATGCTTGAACTCAGACCTTTCAGCTCGCTGGGCGGTGCCCATCATGGCTGGCTGGATGCCCACCATCACTTTTCGTTCGCCGAGTATTACGATCCGCACCGTATGAGCTGGGGCAACCTGCGGGTGTGGAATGACGACATCATTGCCGCCGGTACGGGCTTCCCGCAGCACCCGCACCGCGACATGGAAATCATCACCTATGTGCGTGAAGGCGCAATTACTCACCAGGATAACCTTGGCAACAAGGGCCGCACCGAAGCCGGCGACGTCCAAGTAATGAGTGCTGGCACCGGTATTGCGCACAGCGAATACAACCTGGAAGCCAAAGACACGAAGATCTTTCAGATCTGGATCCTGCCGACTGAAACCGGTGCACCGCCGTCGTGGGGCGCGAAACCATTTCCGAAAGGTCAGCGTGAAGGCTTCGTGACGCTGGCGAGTGGCAAGGACGGTGATGACCAGAGTTTGCGCATTCGTGCCGATGCACGTTTGGTCGCAGCGAATATCAAGGCTGGGGAAACGGCCGAATACCGACTCGATGAAGGACGTCGGGCCTATCTGGTGCCGGCGACCGGTGTGATTGAGGTCAATGGTTTGCGTGCACAAGCTCGAGACGGTGTGGCGGTTGCCAATGAGCAGGTGCTGACGGTCACGGCGATTGAAGACAGTGAGATCGTGCTGGTCGATCTGGCTTGAGTGGCAGAAATGAAAAAAGGGGTGACCATTTTGGTCACCCCTTTTTTGCATCTGACATACGGCCCTGTGGCTGAGTGTCTTTGTGGTGAGGGGATTTATCCCCTCACCTCAGATGCATCACCTACAAAGTGTGCAGGCCCAGGTTACTTAGTGGAAATCGCCCCATCCACCAAGTTCTGCGCTTCAACCACCAATTGCTTGAGGTGGTCGTCACTGATGAAGCTTTCGGCGTAGATCTTGTAGATGTCCTCGGTGCCCGACGGACGTGCCGCAAACCATCCATTTTCGGTCATCACTTTCAGGCCACCAATGGCTTGGTCGTTGCCCGGCGCGTGGCTGAGGATGCTCTGGATCTTCTCGCCGGCCAGTTCGGTCGACGTCACCTGTGCTGGCGACAACTTGCTCAGCAACGCCTTCTGCTCCGGGTTGGCCTTGGCGTCTACACGTACCGAGAACGGCTCGCCCAGCTCATCGGTCAGCGCGCGATACGCCTGGCTCGGGTCGCGGCCCGTGCGAGCGGTCATTTCGGCAGCCAGCAAGGCCGGGATCAGACCGTCCTTGTCGGTGCTCCACACACCTCCGTCCTTACGCAGGAACGAAGCGCCGGCGCTCTCCTCGCCACCGAAACCCAACGAGCCGTCGAACAAGCCATCGGCGAACCATTTGAATCCGACCGGCACTTCGTACAGGCGACGGCCCAGGCGCTTGGCGACACGATCGATCAGACCGCTGCTGACCACGGTTTTACCCACGGCGGCATCGGCGCGCCATTGCGGACGGTTCTGGAACAAGTAATCGATGGAAACTGCCAGATAGTTGTTTGGCGCCAACAAGCCACCCGATGGCGTCACGATGCCATGGCGGTCGTGGTCCGGGTCACAGGCGAATGCTACGTCGAAACGCTCTTTCAGGCCGATCAGGCCTTGCATGGCGTGGCTGGACGATGGGTCCATGCGAATCTGGCCGTCCCAGTCGACGGTCATGAAGCGGAAAGTCGCATCGACCTCCTTGTTCACCACTTGCAGATCCAGGCGGTAGTGCTCGGCAATGGCCGACCAGTAGCGCACCCCTGCTCCGCCCAACGGATCAACGCCCAGACGCAATTTGGCGTCACGGATGGCGTCGAAGTCGATCACGTTGATCAGGTCGGCAACGTAGCTGTTCAGGTAGTCGTGACGATGAGTCGTGCTGGCCTTGAGTGCCTGCTGGTAACTGATGCGCTTCACGCCCGCCAGTTTATTGGCCAGCAGTTCGTTGGCCTTGGCTTCGATCCACTTGGTGATGTGGGTGTCGGCCGGGCCGCCGTTGGTTGGGTTGTATTTGTAGCCGCCGCTTTGTGGCGGGTTGTGCGACGGCGTGATGACGATGCCGTCGGCGAGGCCCGAGGTGCGGCCGCGGTTGTAGCAGAGAATGGCGTGGGAGATCGCTGGCGTCGGGGTGTACTCGTCACCCTCGGCAATCATCACGGTCACGCCGTTGGCTGCCAGCACTTCCAGAGCGCTCGCGCCGGCCGGAGTCGACAAGGCGTGGGTATCGATGCCAACGAACAGCGGGCCGGTGATGCTCTGGGCCTCGCGGTACAGGCAGATGGCTTGGCTGATCGCCAGAACGTGCCACTCATTGAAACTCAGGTCGAAGGAACTGCCCCGGTGTCCGGACGTACCGAACGCTACACGCTGGGTGGAAACCGATGCATCAGGTTGGCCGGTGTAATAGGCCGTTACCAGTCGCGGGATGTCGACCAACAATTCTGCCGGTGCCGGTTTGCCCGCAAAAGGACTGAGTGTCATGCAAAACCTCTGAGATAGAGTGGTTCAGGAAATACAGCGCAGTTTACTGGCAGTTTGACCGCAGTGCGATGGGATGTATCCGGCGCATCCCGGAAGTTTTTTAACATCAGCCTCCGGGCGCGAGACGCAGGGCATCCCCGACCAGCCCGACCACAGTCGCCAGATCGTGTTCGCTGTGACAGATCGGGCTCAGTCGCAAGTGATGAGCGTAGTGACCATTGAGACTGAACAGCTCGCCAGGTGCGATGACTACCTGCTGCTTGAGCAAACCATGGAACACTTCGCTCATGTCCACAGGTCTCACCGAATGCATCCAGACCGTGGCCCCACCCTGCGGCTCGATGATCTGCACGGCCTCCCCCAAACGTTCGCGCAGCAGTTGAATCAGTTGCGTTCGGCGCTCTTTGAGCAACCGCCGCAATACCTGCAGATGCTGATCGACGCGCCCACTAGCCAACAGCCGCGCGATCGCTTTCTGGCGAGCGGCAGACAAACGGAAGGATCGCAGCAGAAAATACCGTTGCAACTCACTGCGCCATTGCCGAGACAAGACAAAACCGTAAGGCGCCTCGGCACCGATGATCCTGTCGAAGGCAGAAAAGATCAGCAACCGATCAGGGTCGACCCATTCGCGCAAGCGCTGCACATGTGGAGCGTCCGCCAGTTCACTGCAACTGTCATTCTCCAGGACCCACGTGCCATGGTTTGCGAGCAGTTGTGCAATGACTTGCCGGTTGGCTTGCGGGCTGATACTGCCGTGGGGCATGTTCAGGACCGACGACAGCACAACCAGGCCAACACGTTCACTGGCGAGCAAGGATGCCAGACGTTGTGGGTCAAGCCCGCCATCGGCCTGCAAGGGCAACTCGATGACCTGTACCTCGAACGCTTGAAACAGCCGCAGGATCATCCAGTCACACGGCGATTCGATCAGTACGGTTGCGCCTCGCAACTGGAGAACGGAGATCAGTATCTCCAACACACCGCGCAGATCCGCCCCGATATACACATCATCTGCCTGCCAGCCATTCACAGCGCAGGTGGTGTAGCGCGCGGCAAGGACCGTGCGCAACTCAAGCTCGCCGCAGGGTTGCATCTGTAGCAGTGGCTGACGCGGATATTGACGCAACAACTCCCGCTCCAGCATCAACAAGGGACTGTCCAGTGGTTGCAGCGAAGCCGGATCATCGGCGCTCAATACGCACATGCCCGCACGCCTGGCATTGACGTATACCGCTTCAAGCAGATCATCAGCACTGCCCGTCGAAATCAACGACGGCGCGGTTTGCGCGTAATAGCCCGATTTGGCCACTGAAAAAACGCGCCCTTCCTTTTCCAGCAATGAATAAGCGTACTGGATGGTCGAAATCGATACATTCAACCGATCCGCCAGATGCCGCAAAGAAGGCAAGCGCACCGTGCGATCACAGTCAGACTCATCAATCAGCAGATTCAAATAACGGTAAACCGCCTGATACGCGAAACCGTTCTGCCGCAGGGCCTTCATGACCCAAAATCCCTGGTTATTGCTGCCATTGCCAGTTGACGACTCACGCTTAACCTTCCGCCGTCCGGTCGACGGCTGAAAGGCTCGATCCCGTATCCAGCCCCGTGCCCTGCGCAGCGTTGTCGCACGCCTGCGCCACGCACACAGGCCCCATGGCATACAGGCGGGCAATCAGTTTGACCGGCAATCCGCTGACATCAACCATCCACTTCATCACTTGCTCGGAGGCATGCAAACCTTGCATCGCACGATGCAGGTCCGGCAGGGCCACCAACATGCCGGGATGGCAATGACGCAAGAATCGTTCAAGCCCCGACCCTTTGTTTATAAACGGCGCAAACATCAGGCACGCCACCTGGATTTCGCCCAGTTCAAACGTTTCCTGCAGCTGTTTTGAAGCCTTTGAACGCAGTTGATCAAGGTCTGACAAATTTCCGAACGCGGCAATCAACTGCTCGCACACCGGCTCCGGCACTTGCTTGCGGCGCATGCCGAGCAACGTGTCCTGAAGAAATTCGGAAACGCCCGCCTCGTACGTTCGCGCCTCGACAAGGCTGGCCTGTAATCCCTGTAAATGAGCAGCCAGCAATGGATCGGCGAATTCGTTATCGCCCTGATACAACGACAGATCGTCGGCCTGCACGCCGAGGAATTCACTGAGCAATGGCCAGCGCTCCTCCAGCTTGCCGACAATCATGTCGTTGATATCGATGTAGCTGGTGCGACGGCAGGCTTCAAATTGCCCTTCCGGGCGCCATGGGGTTGTTTCGTCATCGGTATAGAAGTGCCGGTAGTAATCGCCTCCCAATTGATCAAGCAGTGGAAACAGCATCTCAAAACCACCGCGGTTCTCCGCAAGCCCGCCGATTCCAGCCTTCTGGGCGGCACGATTGAGGCCTTCGAGAAATAATGTCTGCCGGCGCGGTGTTTCACTGCCGATCATCGCATCCACGCCGTTATTCCAGCGTGCAATCTGCCCATAAAACTCGGCCGTTGCCAGGTAGGCGTCATCCCATAAATCCAGCGGCTCATTCCAGGTGCGGCAATGCCCTACCATCAGTAGATTGCTGCGATGCGCATCACGACCGTTCTCGCCAATAGGCGCCTGGTGATCAAAGGGCATCACCTCTCGATGATCCACCATTAACAACTCGACCCGTGGATCGTCATAGAGAAACAGGGCGCTGAAGCTGCGATGCATGTTTTGCAGGGCTGATTGACCGCTGCCGCTCCAGCGCAAAGTGGCCACACGCAGCTGGAAGGTCGCGGGGGCTCTCCCGGCGATGCTCAGTTGTGCGGCTCGCAGCAACGCCAGCGTGTAACAACTGTCGCGTGACCCGGACTGAACCACCAATACCTTGAAATTACCGATGTGTTCCATGCCACCCGCTGCCACAGACAATCGCTGGATCAGCAACTGCAGGGCTGTACGCTCCGCACGCGAGAAGAAACTCAGCAAACGCTGCAATACTTGCTGGTAGACGTAATTCATTGCCTGGTCATGGATCGTGCTCATCGGTATGTACCCGGTATCAATAGTTTCATGTCGCACGGACGGAAAAGGCGGCCGCGTGACAATTCATCAATAAGTAATAGACGCTCAGATGCTAACACTTACGCAATCGTAGTTATTGGAAACACTTGAGCTGTTAAAGGTTTGCGCTGTTTTAAACAGTGGATTCAACCCATTGTTATTGCTGGTGTTTTTTTTCTTATAAAATGCCCTAGGAAACTTCCCACAACGTCCCACGACAATTGAGCACAAGAAAAAAAGACGCAGCTTCGGAATCGCCCTACAACTATTAAACAGAAATTGACGTGACGGAAATAAGTAGACGCTTGATAGCGCGCAGGACAAATAGAATGCACAGACATGGCTCATTCCTTGAGATGAAAGTAATCATTCAATTATCAGGGCTTATATGATGATTAGAAGATACAGATCGAGAGCAAAAAGCAGTTCAGTTGCTGAACTGCCCCGCGCGGCTGTGGCGCAGGCAGTCTCGGGGCTGGGGCGGGATAAACACAAAGAGTCCGTGGGGCCACGGACTCTGATCTGAGGTATTACGCCGGTTCGACTTGCAAAGCGACCCGTTCACGGCATGGGCATTCGTCCATGTAGCGGTGCGCCTCGACGAACTCGTTGAACGGGAACACTCGAGTCTTGAGCGGCAGTAGCACACGATCGGCTGTCAACTGGTTAATGTCACGCAAGGCACGTTGCAATGCGACGTGATCCTGAGTGATGCCCAGTTCCGGCTTGCCGGTGAAGTTGCCGATGCAGTGGACAAAGAACTGAATGTTCTTCTGGAACGCTGCACAGGCCGGAAACGGCGTCTGGTTACCACCTTGCAGACCGTACAACACCAGGCTGCCGCGCGGTGCAAGCACGTCACCCAGCAACGACATCTGCGGGCCACCAAGGCCATCGAACACCACATCAACGCCGCGGTTGTCGGTGATCTTGTTGATCCGCATCAGCAGATCTTCTTCCTCGGTGACGATGACTTTCTCGGCGCCAAGAGACAGCAGGTACTCACGCTCTTCCGCCGTTTTGGTGGCGGCAATCACGCGGACACCCAACGCTTTGCCCAGCTGTACAAAGGACGGTCCGGCACAATGGCTGGCGTCAGTGACCAAGGCGAATTGCCCCGGTTTGACCCGCGCCAGATCGGCGTAAGCAAAATAGGCAATCAGCAGCGGCGTGTAATGCACGCTGGCTTCGATCGGGCTGAGGACGTCCGGATAACGGGTCAGCGCGGTACGCGGCAACACGATCTGCTCGCCGTAGACCGGATAATCATTCGCGCTCTCGGCCGGAAAGCTGGCAACCTTGTCGCCCACCGCTAGATTTTCAACGCCGTCGCCGACTGCAGTGACCACACCTGCCATCTCGTGACCAAGGCCTGCAGGCAAGCGTGCCTGAGACGAAGCCAGGTTCTGACGCCAGAGCGTGTCATACCAGCTGATGCCGATCGCTTCGACACGCACCTGCACTTCGCCAGGACCTGGCTGAGCGGCCGCATGCTCTTCGCATTTGAGCACCTCGGCGGGACCAAACTTGTGAAAACGGATCGTGCGGGACATCGCAAACCTCGTCAAAGTAACCTCTAATGCCATGAACTCTATCTGGGCTTTTGACCCAAGACTATCAGTGGCTATTAATAGTCGACATGCCTGTCATTGATTCCGCAGCAGGGGCGGCATTGGCAAAATCCATGAAAAACTGCTGTCACCGTTTCAGTAAAGCTGAATTTTCCGGTGCAGAGTACCAGCCTTTCCCCGTAAGATTCATGCCGGCCATTGTTCTCATATGGCCGCTCTCGTCAAGCTTGATGACTCTGCCAGGACTCCAGATGAATCGTAATGACCTGCGTCGTGTCGACCTGAACCTGTTGATCGTATTCGAAACATTGATGCACGAACGCAGCGTGACCCGGGCGGCGGAAAAGCTGTTTCTCGGTCAGCCAGCGATCAGTGCGGCGCTCTCGCGCCTGCGTAGCCTGTTCGATGACCCGCTATTTGTACGCACCGGGCGCAGCATGGAACCGTCCGCCCGGGCGGTGGAAATCTTCGCCCTGCTCTCGCCTGCCCTCGATTCGATTTCCACGGCTGTCAGCCGTGCATCGGAATTCGACCCGGCGACCAGCACCTCGGTGTTTCGCATCGGTTTGTCCGATGACGTCGAGTTTGCGTTGCTGCCGATGTTGCTCAAACGCCTGCGCGCCGAGTCGCCGGGAATCGTGCTGGTGGTGCGCCGCGTCAACTACATCTTGATGCCGGGCCTGCTGGCCTCAGGCGAAATCTCCATCGGCGTCAGCTACACCACCGACCTGCCGGCCAACGCCAAACGCAAAGTCTTGCGCCGCAGCCAGCCGAAACTGCTGCGCGCCGACACCGTGCCGGGGCCGTTGAGCCTGGATGATTACTGCGCGCGGCCGCATGCGCTGGTGTCGTTTGCGGGCGACCTCAGCGGGTTTATTGATGAAGAACTGGAGAAGCTCGGCCGCAAACGGCACGTGGTGCTGGCCGTGCCGCAGTTCAACGGTTTGAGTACGCTGCTTGCCGGCACTGACATTGTTGCCACCGTGCCGGATTACACGGCGGAAGCGTTGACCGCGGCTGGCGGGGTTCGGGCGGAAGATCCGCCGTTGCCGACGCGCACGTTCGAGCTGCACATGGCGTGGCGTGGGTCGCAGGATAATGATCCGGGGGAGCGTTGGTTGAGGTCGCGGATTCAGATGTTCTTTGGCGACCCGGACAGTCTCTGAAGCAAACTGCAAAACACCGTCAAAGCCCCGTTCCAGGGGCTTTGTTGCATCTGAACAATCATGCGCATGGCGCCGCAGGAATCACTTAAGATACGCCCCCCGCAATCGATACCCTCATATGAAGTCACAAGGACGGACTCAATGCTTTTTCTGCAACACGTCTACGCAACTCCCGTAGTGCGCGCCCTGCGCACGCTGCTATTGATCAGCCTGGCAATGCTCGGCAGTGGTTGCGCAATGATGTCGAATTACACCACGCTTAAAACGCAGATGCCGGCTCAGTTCAGTGTCGATACAACCGCGCATTACAGTCCGTTGTTCGGCGGTGTATGTCTGTTGCCCGAGGATTACGCCGGCGACCCCGACCCTGATAGAAAAGACTTCTACAGCCCCGCGCATGCCGAACCGTTCACTACTGAGTTCGAGGTCAGAGTGAGTTACACCGTCGCCGATTGCTTGGCCGTACTCAGCGGTTTCAGCTTCCGGATTCAGGGGCAACCCGGTACCGACCCGGAAGAGTTTGGCGTGTCCACTGTCGAGGTGGAGGTCGAGACGTTCCTGAGAGAAGACGAAGAGCCTGCGATTCGTCTTGACGAGCAAGTGCTTGCAGTGCGCTGTCGCTGGAAAGACCCCGAGCGTGAAGGTTCAAAGATGCATGATCTCCGTTGCGTCGGGGTGGATGCCAACGGCAAGGAACGCAAAGGACCACTATTGGGCGTTCTGAAAAACAGGCAACTGCAGGGCCTGACCTTGCGATTGCAAGTCAGCGTGGTGGATGAAACTCCGCAGACTTGACGCACTTAATCGAGCCCGTAAATGCACTACCAAGCCTCGCTTTTGGCAAAAATGCCATTAATGGCACAGTGCCTGATGACAAATTTGGTAATAAAGATTAACTTAGCGCCGCCTCGGCCTATGGAAGGTCGGGGATTTCGCACTCAGTTAAGGAAAACGATGGCAATGGTCTATTGTCGTGCTTGCGCCAAGGAGCTTCACGAAACGGCGCCCTCCTGCCCCCAATGCGGGGCGAGCCAACAGGCCGTCGTGCCGCCTCACGCAGTCGGTACGCCATGGCTGGCCATCGTTTCGTTGGTTTTAGGCATCCTCTGTGTACTCAGCCTGTTTGATGATTCCGAATGGGACAGAGATACGCTCACCGGTTTGGGCGCTTTCGCTGTTGCCGGTCTCATCTGCGGCATCATCAGCATCAACAAAAGAAACCCTGGACACAATCTCGCAATCGCCGGCGTTGTCTTGTCGGGCTTGGCTGGGCTTGTGTTTTTAGGGCTGTCGATTGATTAATTTTAGGGAAAAAATATGAGCATGGTTTTCTGCCGCGGTTGCGCCAAGGAAATAAGCACTCTGGCCGTGGCTTGCCCACAATGTGGGGCGCCGCAAGCAACCCAACAGTCCTATGCACAGGGCCCCGCCATTGCGACGGGTAATCCTTATGTGGAAGCGTTCAAGAATTACGTCGTGTTTCAGGGCCGGGCGACTCGCCGTGAATACTGGATGTTCTTTCTGATCAGCCTGTGCGTCTCCATTGGTTTCGGCGTTGTCGATGCCCTGCTTCAGACCGGCGGCATTCTGTACAACCTGTACAGCCTGGTGGCGTTCCTGCCGAGCATTGCCGTTGGTGTACGCCGTATGCACGATACCGATCGCAGCGGCTGGTGGATGCTGCTGCCAATCGTCAACCTGGTGTTCCTGGCGCAAGACAGCCAGCCGGGCCCGAACCGTTTCGGTCCGAACCGCAAAGGCATCAACTGATACACACCAGCCTCTGGCTGATCGAGACGGCCTTCATGGCCGTCTCTTTGTTTCTGGCATCCGCAAACTCAACGTGACTTGCCAGGTAACCCATCATGAAACTTTCATCACAGATATTGATAGCCCCCTAACGAAAGGTGCATGCTAGAGGGCTCGCTTCGGCCTTATATCATTCCGAATGATAGTTACCTTTGCTTCATTCGATTCGTGCCATCACACCCCGCCGAGCATCATCCGCCCATCTTCAATACATTGGCGGATGCATCCATGGAACAGTCACTCAAACATTTGCGCTTCCCGTTGGCCTTGTTGGCCGTACTGGTGATGAGCGCCTGCGGCAAGACTCCGGAGACTGCCGCCACCGCACCTGCTGCCAAAGTCAGCGTGGCCAAGGTGATCGAACAACCGGTCAACGAATGGGACGAATTCACCGGGCGCCTCGAAGCACCGGAAACCGTTGAAATCCGTCCACGGGTCTCCGGCCAGATCGACGATGTCGCTTTCACTGAAGGCGCCCTGGTCAAGAAAGGCGACCTGCTGTTCCAGATCGATCCGCGCCCGTTCCAGGCCGAGGTACGCCGCCTCGAAGCCCTTGTCGCCCAATCCCGTGCCAATGCCACCCGCAGTGAAAACGAAGCCGGCCGTGGTGAGCGTCTGCGTGCCAGCAACGCGATTTCCGCTGAACTGGCCGACTCGCGCACCAGCGCTGCCCAAGAAGCCCGCGCCGCCGTTGGCGCACTGCAAGCGCAACTGGATCTGGCCAAACTGAACCTCAGCTTCACCCGCGTCACCGCGCCGATCAGTGGCCGCGTCAGCCGTGCCGAGATCACCGCCGGTAACCTGGTGACCGCCGACACAACGCCACTGACCAGCGTCGTTTCCACCGACCGCGTCTACGCCTACTTCGACGCCGATGAGCGTGTGTTCCTCAAGTACACCCAACTTGCCCGTAACGGTCAGCGCGGCGCCACCACCCCGGTGTACATGGGCCTGTCCAACGAAGACGGCAACCCGCACCTGGGCCAGATGAACTTCGTCGACAATCAGGTCAATCCGAAAACCGGCACCATCCGTGGTCGCGCGGTGTTCGATAACAGCGACGGCACCTACACCCCGGGCCTGTACGCACGACTGAAACTGGTCGGCAGCGGCACCTACAACGCCATGCTGATCAACGACGAAGCCGTCGGCACCGACCTCGGCAAGAAGTTCGTGCTGGTGATGGATGCGGACAACAAAACCGCGTACCGCGCCGTCGAACTCGGTCCGAAAATCGAAGGCCTGCGCATCGTCCGTACCGGCCTGAACAAGGACGACACAATCATCGTCAAGGGCCTGCAACGGGTTCGCCCTGGCTCGCCGGTCACCCCAGAAGTGGTGCCGATGGCCAGCGAACAAACCATTGCGGCACTCGCTCAACAACGTCAAGCGCTGGAAGCCAGCAACCTGCCCAAAGTCGCCCCTGCCAAGGGTGCGTCCGGTGCGGTTGTGAAGCTGGCCGCCACGACCCCACGCGGTTAAGGGACGACAACTCCGATGAATTTTTCCCAATTCTTCATTTCACGGCCGATCTTCGCAGCGGTGCTGTCGCTGCTGATCCTGATCGCCGGTGCGATTTCGCTGTTCCAGTTGCCGATCAGTGAATACCCGGAAGTCGTGCCACCGACCGTGGTCGTACGTGCGAACTTCCCGGGCGCCAACCCTAAAGTCATCGGTGAAACCGTGGCGGCTCCGCTGGAGCAGGCCATCACCGGCGTCGAGAACATGCTGTATATGTCCTCGCAGTCGACTGCCGACGGCAAGATCACCCTGACCATCACCTTCGCCCTGGGCACTGACCTGGACAATGCGCAGGTGCAGGTGCAAAACCGGGTGACCCGAACCGAACCGAAACTTCCCGAGGAAGTGACGCGCATCGGTATCACCGTCGACAAGGCTTCGCCCGATCTGACCATGGTTGTGCACTTGACCTCGCCGGACAAACGCTACGACATGCTTTATCTGTCGAACTACGCGATCCTCAACATCAAGGATGAGCTGGCGCGTCTGAACGGTGTCGGTGACGTGCAACTGTTCGGTATGGGTGACTACTCGCTGCGTGTCTGGCTCGATCCGAACAAGACCGCTTCGCGCAACCTGACCGCGACCGATGTGGTCACCGCGATTCGTGAGCAAAACCGCCAGGTGGCCGCCGGTCAATTGGGTGCGCCCCCTGCCCCGAATGCCCAGAGCTTCCAGCTGTCGGTCAACACTCAGGGCCGTCTGGTCTCCGAGGAAGAGTTCGAGAACATCATCATTCGTGCAGGCGACGACGGTGAAATCACTCGCCTCAAAGACATCGCTCGCGTTGAGCTGGGTTCCAGCCAATATGCGCTGCGTTCGTTGCTGGACAACCAGCCTGCCGTAGCCATCCCGATCTTTCAGCGTCCAGGCTCCAATGCCATCGACATCTCGAACGACGTTCGGGCGAAAATGGACGAGTTGAAGAAAGGCTTCCCGCAAGGCATGGACTACAGCATCGTCTATGACCCGACGATCTTCGTGCGCGGCTCGATCGAAGCGGTGGTTCACACCCTCTTCGAAGCACTGATCCTTGTGGTATTGGTGGTGATCCTGTTCCTGCAAACCTGGCGCGCCTCGATCATTCCATTGGTGGCGGTGCCGGTATCGTTGATCGGTACGTTTGCGGTGATGCACCTGTTCGGCTTCTCGCTCAACGCGCTGTCGCTATTCGGCCTGGTACTGGCCATCGGTATCGTGGTCGACGACGCCATCGTGGTGGTGGAGAACGTCGAACGAAACATCGAACTCGGATTGAACCCGGTGGAAGCCACCAAGCGCGCCATGCGTGAAGTGACCGGTCCGATCGTTGCCACGGCGCTGGTGCTGTGTGCAGTGTTCATTCCGGCGGCTTTCATCTCCGGCCTCACCGGGCAGTTCTATAAGCAGTTCGCACTGACCATCGCGATCTCGACGGTGATCTCGGCGTTCAACTCGCTGACTCTGTCGCCAGCGCTGGCCGCTGTGTTGCTGAGGAGCCACGACGCACCGAAAGACCGTTTCTCGAAAGTGCTCGACAAAATCTTCGGTGGCTGGTTGTTCCGTCCGTTCAACCGTTTCTTTGATCGTGCCAGCCATGGCTACGTCGGCACGGTTGGTCGGGTTATCCGCAGCAGCGGCATCGCCCTCCTCCTGTACGCAGGCTTGATGGTGCTGACCTTCTTCGGTTTCTCCAGCACCCCGACCGGTTTCGTACCGGGCCAGGACAAGCAATACCTGGTGGCCTTCGCGCAACTGCCGGACGCTTCGAGCCTGGATCGCACCGAAGACGTGATCAAGCGCATGTCCGACCTGGCGCTGAAACAGCCAGGCGTGGAAAGCGCCGTTGCCTTCCCGGGCCTGTCGATCAACGGCTTCACCAACAGCCCGAACGCCGGCATCGTGTTCGTGACCCTGAAACCGTTCGACGAGCGTAAAGACCCGAGCATGTCTGCCGGTGCAATTGCCGGTGCCTTGAACGGCCAGTTCGCCAACATTCAGGAAGCGTACATGGCGATCTTCCCGCCACCGCCGGTACAAGGTCTGGGCACCATTGGTGGTTTCCGTCTGCAAATCGAAGACCGGGGCAACCTCGGCTACGACGAGTTGTACAAAGAAACCATGAACATCATCAACAAGAGCCACAACGTGCCGGAACTGGCAGGCCTGTTCACCAGTTACACCGTGAACGTGCCGCAGGTCGATGCCGCCATCGACCGTGAAAAAGCCAAGACCCACGGCGTGGCCGTCAGCGACATCTTCGACACCCTGCAGATCTATCTGGGTTCGCTGTATGCCAACGACTTCAACCGTTTCGGGCGCACCTATCAGGTCAACGTTCAGGCCGAACAGCAGTTCCGCCTCGAATCCGATCAGATCGGTCAGCTGAAAGTGCGCAACAACAAAGGCGAAATGATCCCGCTGGCGACCTTCATCAAGGTCAGCGACACCTCGGGCCCTGATCGCGTGATGCACTACAACGGCTTCATCACTGCTGAAATCAACGGTGCCGCAGCACCAGGCTACAGCTCCGGCCAGGCCGAAAAAGCCATCGAGAAACTGCTCAAGGAAGAACTTCCGAACGGCATGACCTACGAGTGGACCGACCTGACCTACCAGCAGATTCTGTCCGGCAACACCGCGCTGTTCGTGTTCCCGCTCTGCGTATTGCTGGCGTTCCTGGTGCTCGCCGCTCAATACGAAAGCTGGAGCCTGCCACTGGCGGTGATTCTGATCGTACCGATGACCCTGCTGTCGGCCATCACCGGCGTGATCATCTCCGGCGGTGACAATAACATCTTCACCCAGATCGGCTTGATCGTACTGGTGGGACTGGCGTGTAAGAACGCGATTCTGATCGTCGAGTTCGCCAAGGATAAACAGGAAGAAGGCCTCAACCCGCTCGCGGCGGTACTGGAAGCTTGCCGCCTGCGTCTGCGCCCGATCCTGATGACCTCCTTCGCGTTCATCATGGGTGTGGTGCCACTGGTGTTCTCCAGCGGTGCCGGTGCCGAAATGCGTCACGCCATGGGTGTGGCGGTGTTCTCCGGGATGCTCGGGGTGACCTTCTTCGGTCTGTTGCTGACGCCAGTGTTCTACGTATTGATCCGCAACTTTGTCGAACGCGGCGAGCAGCGCAAAGCGGCCAAGGCGCTCAATCTTCAAAAGCCACTGGAGGCGCAACAATGAGTCTGAAAGTCTTCCTGCCGAGTCTGCTGGTGCTGGCCCTCAGCGCCTGCGCCGTCGGCCCCGACTACAAGACCCCATCCACGGAGGCGGCCAACATCACGGCCGCCACTGACGGCGCCGCCGGGCAAAAGAACTTCGACCGTTCGAAATTCGAAGGCATTTGGTGGCAGCAGTTCGATGATCCGACCCTCAACCAGTTGGTGACGCAATCGCTGCAAGGCAACCGTGATCTGCGCGTGGCATTCGCTCGCTGGAAAGCCGCTCGGGCGATCCGCGACGACGCCAGCAACGACGCAATGCCGACCATCACCAGCCGTGCCAGCAGTGATCTGGCCAAGGGACAAATCCCGGGCCAGACCACTAATCGAGTCAACAGCGAACGCTATGACCTGGGCCTCGACATGGCGTGGGAGCTGGACCTGTTCGGCCGCATCCAACGCAACCTGGAAGCCAGCGACGCCGATCAGCAGGCTGCCGAAGCCGATCTGTACCAACTGCAAGTCACCATGATTGCCGAACTGGTCGACGCCTACGGTCAACTGCGCGGTGCGCAATTGCGCGAAAAGATCGCCGTGGCCAACCTGAACAACCAGCAGGAGTCGCGCAAGATCACCATCAGCCTGCGTGACGCCGGTGTCGGCGATCAGCTTGATGTCGAACGTGCCGATGCGCGTCTGGCCTCGGTCGAAGCCAGCGTGCCGCAACTGCAGGCAGAACAGGTTCGGCAGAAAAACCGAATCGCTACCCTGTTGGGTGAGCGTCCGGACAAGCTGACCGTCGACCTCAGTCCAAAAGACTTGCCGGCGATTGCCAAAGCCTTGCCAATTGGCAATCCGGGCGAGCTGCTGCAACGCCGTCCGGACATCCTCAGCGCCGAACGCCAACTGGCCTCGGCCACGGCGCGAATTGGCGTGGCGAAAGCCGATCTGTTCCCACGGGTCAGTCTCAGCGGCTTCCTCGGCTGGACAGCCGGGCGCGGTTCGCAAATCGGTTCCTCGGCGGCCAACGCCTGGGCACTTGGCCCGAGCATCACTTGGGCAGCGTTCGACCTTGGCAGTGTGCGAGCGCGTTTGCGCGGCGCCGATGCCGAGGCCGAAGGCGCACTGGCGACCTACGAGCAGCAAGTCCTGCTGGCCCTGGAAGAATCGGAAAACGCCTTCAGTGATTACGGCAAACGTCAGCAGCGCTTGATCTCGCTGATTCGCCAGAGTGAGTCGAGCCGCAAGGCAGCTGACCTGGCCGAGATTCGCTACCGCGAAGGCACTACGGACTTCCTCGTGCTGCTCGACGCGCAACGTGAACGTCTGAACGCTGAAGACACTCAGGCCCAGGCTGAAGTCGATCTGTATCGCGGCATTGTCGCGATTTACAAAGCCCTTGGCGGCGGCTGGCAACCGGAGACCGTCGCCAGCCAGTAATCGATTGTTAAAGAGCTCCTTTGGTTGGCCGCAACCAACCAAATTCTTTGCCCCGCGTATCATTCGGTCGCGGGGCTTTTTTGTGCCCCCAAATCCCCCCTGTAGGAGCTGCCGCAGGCTGCGATCTTTTGATCTTGATCGTTAAAAACCAAGATCAAGAGATCGCAGCCTGCGGCAGCTCCTACAAGGAGGGTTAGGGGTTTCTTGATTCCAGGACGGTGACGGTTGCGGTGGTGCCGGCGCGCAGGCGGTTTTTGCCGGCGTAGTCGCTATCGATGCCGATCCGCACGGGCACGCGCTGGGCCAGTTTGACCCAGGTATAACTCGGGTTGATGTTGGCCAGCAGACGACTGCCCGGTGCGTTTTCCCGATCGGCGATGGCGAAAGCGATGCTCTGCACGGTGCCGCCGAAGGTTTCTCCGCTCATCAATTGAATCCGTACCCGATCGCCCTCCTCGATGCGCGGCAGTTTGGTTTCTTCAAAATAACCGCTGACGTAGAACGAATCGCTATCCACCAATGCCAACAAGGCGCCACCGCTCACGGCGTAATCGCCCTCACGGGTCAACAGGTTGGTCACGTAGCCGCTGACCGGGGATTCAACGCGGGTACGCTGCAAATCCAGTTCAGCCTGGGTCTGCGCGGCAATTGCCAATTGCACGTTGGCTTCGGCCAGCCCGAGGTTGGCCTGACTGCGCAACAGATCGGCCTGTGCCACGGCCACGTCGGTGCTGGATTTTTCCCATTCCTCGCCCGAGATTGCGAACCCTTGCTTGAGCGTACGTCGCCGACGTTCTTCGCTTTGACGCTGTTTGAGCAATGCTTCACTGGCAACGATCGCTGCTTGCGACTGCCCCAGGGTGGCCTTGGCCACTTCGACTGAGCGGCGCGCATGCTCGACCGCCAATGTGTAACGTGCCGGGTCGATTTCCAGCAGCAATTGACCCTTTTCGACATGCTGGTTGTCTTGCACGGCGAGGCTGACGATGCGCCCTGAAACATCGGCCGACAACGTCACCACATCAGCCCTCACCCGGGCATCGCGGGTCCACGGCGCGCGGGTGTAATGCTCCCAGGCGAACCAGCCAAGCACGATGGCAAGAACCACCACGGCCAGTGTCAGCAATCTTGCAAATAACACTTTCAAGGCATCAGGCTCCCATCAGCAGAATCAGCACGGCACACACGCAGGCATACAAGGCGCCTTCGAACAGGGCTTCATGCCAGACCAGACGCAGTACGCCCAGGCGGCGCAAGAGCCAGTCGAGCAACATGAACAGGGGGATTGCCAGTAACAAGGCCTGCGCAATGGGCGGCAGATAAACGCCGCCGATCTCGAAATCAATGGGCAAGGGCTGGCGCTCCTTCCGGGGTGGAATTTTGCAACTCGTCACCATGGCGCTCCAGGAACGACACCACGATCAGCAGGGCTACGCGCATGCGAAACACCGACCATAAATGCTCGTGACTGGCGACATGCAGATCGTCCAGTTCATCGCCCAAGTCGTGCAAGGTTGCCAACAGTGGCGTCAGTTGCACTTCTGCACGTCGGGCAACAAAGCGCCCGGTCTTGCGTAATGCCGAGGACAGCCGGCGGCTGAACGGGTCCGACAGTAACTGATTGTTCTGCGCCTGCTGGCGTAGCTGATGCATCGCCACCCCCAGCGCGACACAGGCGAGGCTGATTTCATAGAGTCGCTGCATCGCCCGATCATTTACCGCAGGCAGCAGGCCGAGCATGCTGGTCAGGCGATCGACCATACGGCTCTCGAATGCGAACTGTTGCTCATCGGTGGCCGGGCTTTTGGTCAGCTCATACACCTGCTCGCGCGCCTCTTTATACAAGCGGCGAATACGCCACGCCGGGCGAAACGGAAAAATCCACGCGTAGACAATCAGCGCCAGCATCGCCGCACTGACGTAAGCCCCGGCAAATTCGAACCATTGAATCGCGCTGTTCTGCCCGGTGCCGATATTCTGCGGGCCGAGCATCAGGAAACTCGACAAACCCAGGCCCATGCCGATCCCCGCCGTCGCCGGGCTCGCGAGGCCAACCGCAATGACGTAGAGCAATGGTGCGAGCAACAAGGCCAGCCACTCGAAATCACTGACCGCCGGCACCAGCATGAATTGGTAGAGCGCTGACACCAGCAGGGCCAGCCCCAACCCGCGCGCATAACTCTGCGCAGCCAGCAGTGGTCGCGGAAACGTCGCCATCAGCGAACAGAGGATTCCCACCAGAATCATCCCGCCGCGCGCGCCGTCCCAGGCTGTCTCGATCCAGATCAGCCCCGCCACCAGCAACGCGGTAAAGGCACGGATGGCATTCATCGAGGCCAGAGTGAAATCCAGATGCAGCGGGCTGGCCTGCCCCCGATAGAGGCAACTGGCTTCGCGTCCTTCCTGAATGGCATCGCTCAATTCGAGAATCTGCTCCAGTTGTTGCAGTAGCCGCGCCTGCTCCCAGCGCAACGCCCACGCCAGCGAGCGCAAGGTGGCACTCATGTCTTCGGTCAGTTGCTCGGCTTTGTAGGCCAATTGATCGAACTGATGCTGCAGCGTGACAAAGCCGTGCCGCGTTTCGGCAGAGAGCGAACGCCCCTGCTCCGCCAGTTGATCGAGAAATGCCAGTTCCTCGGCACGCAGACGCTGGACATCCTCAGGCAAGTCGCCTTCCCAGCGCTCGGTGAGCAATTGCCGCTGATGACGCAACGCGGTCAATCTGGAAGTCAGCAACATCAATTGATTGCCCAACAGCAGCACCAGATTATTGGCACTGCGCAAGCGTGGAGCGTCGAAATACAGGTGCCGGCGCAACCCCTCCAGCGCACTGATCTCGGTCAGCAATTGCATTTGTCGGCGCTGGAAGTCAGCCTCGCTTTCTTCCGTGCGAATCACCGCAGCCGCATGAACAGCAACCAGCTTGATGACTTGATCGACCTTGGCGAAGTACCCCTTTGCCACCGCTTCCGGCCGGGCCGTGAGCAGGCTCACCACACAGACGCAGGCCACCGCCAGCAATGTTTCGGTGACGCGCGTGACGGCCAGCAAAAAGGTGCCGTCCTGATCCGGAATCGCCAGCAAAGCGACCACGACTGCGGTGTAGCCACTGAGCACGAACGCCTGGGAGCTGGTATAGCGCAGCAGCGTCCCGCCGGCGGTGCACAGCGCCAGCCACAATGCCAGGGTCGTGATAAATGGCAGTGGCGCCTGCGGGAAAATCGCCATGATCAGCACGGCCACTGCGGCCCCGAGTGTGGTGCCGATCACTTGGCCAAAACTGCGCGCAAGCGCCATTCCAGCCAGCGGCTGGCTGACAATCACCACCGCCATGATCGACCACTTGGGCTGGTCAAGATCAAACAGAAATGCCAGATACAGCGTCAGCAAGCCCGCCACAACAGTGCGCAAGGCAAACAGCAGTACCGCCTGACCGGGATGGATGACCGCTTTGAAGTAATTGAACAGGGCTTGCATGGGCGCACTCGTCGAAGCAACTCCTGCAAGCGTAGACACTGCATCGCAAGCCTGACGGTTCACAAAGTCGACGCGAGTTGTAGGGCGATTCGCTGGCAATGGGTTTGACTCACGGCGCGCGCTGACCGAAGCTTGCCGCTCTGCTCAAGTACGCCTGCTTTCGGAAACCTGCATGCATCAGTCCCGCCGCTATCTGTTTATCAGCCTTGGCCTCGTACTCGTCATTCTCGTCGGCTGGCTGTCCCTGCGCACCAGCGCCCCTGTGGTGCCCGAAGCGATCAAACATGGATACAGCGAGGCGTTGGCCGCGGCACGTGCCGGCCAGCCGGGTGCGGCGCGTCAGTTGTACCAGCAATTGGGGCGCCCGGATCTGTCGGTCAAACGCCGTGTCTGGCTGCATGCCGAATTGCCCAACTACCCGAGCCCACAGGCGTTGAAACTGGCCGACGCCGACTTGCAGAGCGAAGCGCCCGAAGTACGCCTGGCCGCGATCAAAAGTGTGGTTGGTCTGGTGCCCGGCGGCCAACGCAGCCTGTTGCTTGGGCCGTTGCTCGATGATGAAGATCAAACTGTGCGTTTCGCCGCGATCAACGCGTTGCTCGGTTTGACGCCGGATGAGCTGGGCCTGTATTTCGCGCCCCTGCAGCAAGGCATCGATAGCTGGGAGCAAGCCCTCAAGGCCCAGGCACCAAGCGCTGAAACCTATGCGCAATTGGCACGCCTGCATTTGCACAACGCCGAACTCAAAGAGGCACAGCAAGCACTGGAAAATACCCTGCAACTGGAGCCAGGCAACCTGCCGGCGCTGGTCATGCAGATCGATGTGCTGGATCGCCTGGGCCAGAGCGACGCCGCGCGGCAATTACTCGCCCGACAATTGAAAGCTCAGCCTGATTCGGCCTATCTGCAACATGCTCTGGGCCTGTGGTTGCTGCACCACGGCCAGCGCGAGTTCGCCCTGCTGGGTTTATCCAAGGCCGTCGAACTGGACCCTGACAACAAGGATTATCGCTACGACCTGGCGACCACCCTGCACAGCGCCGAAGAGCTGGAAGCCGCGCAAAAGCAATTGCAGGACATCGTCCAGCGTCACCCCTCCGACCGTAAGGCCCGGGTGCTGCTGATCAATTACTGGAAAGAGAGTGGCCAGTTGCAGAATGTGCAAGTTTTACTGGCGCAACTGGAACAGCTCAATCCGGACGATCCGGCCCTGCAACAAGGCCTTTGAGCTGCAATAGACGCTATTCTTCGTCACATCCTGCAAGAATATGTGGAACTGCCATCACGCCTGCGGGTCAAGTAATCAGGCCGTCTGTTTCAGTCAGCCGCCTCGATTCCCCTAGTCATGAGAGGGCATTTTTTGTCTACATCTAACGAGTTGATCAGTGCGAAAGCCGCTACCGGCATTGTCGGTCTGGATGACATCCTTGCCGGTGGCTTGTCTCGCGGTCATGTTTTCTTGCTGGAGGGTGAGCCCGGCACCGGCAAAACCACGGTCGCTTTGCATTTCCTACTGGCCGGCGCACGAGCCGGCGAACGCTCGTTGTACATCACGTTGTCGGAAACCGAGCGTGAGTTGCGCCAAGGGGCACTGTCCCATGGCTGGGAGTTGGGCGATAACATTGAGATTTTCGAGCTGACGCCCCCGGAAAGTCTGCTCAACGCCGAGCATCAGCAAAGCCTGCTGTATTCCTCCGACCTGGAACTGGGCGAAGCAACCAAGCAGATCTTCGAAGTGGTCGAACGTTTCAAACCCACTCGCGTGGTACTCGACAGCCTCTCGGAGATTCGCCTGCTGGCGCAGAGTTCATTGCGTTATCGCCGCCAGATCCTCGCGATCAAGCATTACTTCGTGCGCTACGACGCCACAGTGCTGCTGCTGGACGACCTGACCACCGAATCCCTCGACAAAACCGTACACAGCGTGGCGCACGGGGTGATTCGCCTTGAAGAATTGACCCCCAACTATGGCGCCGAGCGCCGGCGCGTTCGAGTGGTCAAATACCGGGGACAGAAATACCGTGGTGGTTTCCATGACTTCACCATCATGGGCGACGGCGTACATGTGTTCCCCAGGCTGGTGGCGGCGGAGCATCGCGGCGATTACGCCCGCCTGCAGTTGACCAGTGGCATCAAGGAAATGGACGCGTTGCTCGGCGGTGGTATCGAAACCGGTTCCAGCACGCTGATCCTCGGCCCGGCCGGTACCGGTAAATCGCTGATCTCGATGATTTTTGCCGCAGCCGCCGTGCGTCGTGGTGAGAAAGCCGCGTTGTTCATCTTCGACGAAGAGCTGGGATTGCTCTTCGAGCGCATGAACAACATTGGTATCGACCTCAAGGCGCTGCAGGCCACCGGCAATCTGCTGATCGAACAGGTAGATGCGGCGGAGCTATCCCCCGGCGAGTTCTCCCATCGCGTGCGACGTTGCGTCGATGAAGGCCAGATCAAAACCGTGGTGATCGATAGCATCAACGGTTACCAGGCCGCGATGCCGGAAGAAAACGCTCTGGTGCTGCACATGCACGAACTGCTGCTGTACCTCAATCGCAAAGGTGCAGCGACGTTCATGACAGTCGCGCAACACGGTCTGGTCGGCGACATGCAGGCACCGGTCGACATTACTTATCTTGCCGACACGGTGATTCTGTTGCGTTACTTTGAAGCCATCGGCAAAGTCCGTCGGGCCATTTCGATCATCAAGAAACGCACCGGCAGCCACGAATCGACCATTCGTGAATACCGTATTTCGGCACAAGGCATGACCATCGGTGAACCGCTGGAAGCCTTTCAGGGCGTACTGCGCGGTGTACCGACTTACCTCGGTGCGAGCAAACCGCTGCTTCAGGAAGAAAGCTCGTGACAGTGTCGGTGCCACTGGCCGAACGGGCGCTGATTCTGGCGCCCGTGGGTCGCGACAGCCAAATTGCATTGATGATCCTCAACGAGGCCGGTCTTTGCGGTCTGGTCACGGCAGGACTTGGCTCGCTGTGCACGGAGCTTGAGCTTGGCGCCGGCCTGCTGGTGATTGCCGCTGAAGCGTTGCGCGGCCCGGAACTGGAAGCGTTGTTCGAGCACCTTGAGCAACAACCGGCGTGGTCAGACTTGCCGATCGTGCTATTGACCCATCATGGCGGTCAGGAACAAGGCCCCTCCTCGCAACTCAGCAAACTGTTAGGCAACGTGACATTCCTTGAACGTCCGTTTCACCCGGCAACCTTGGTCAGCCTGGTATCCGCCGCACTGCGCGGGCGACGACGACAGTACGAAGCCCGTGATCGACTGATCGACCTGAGTGAAAGCGAACGGCGCCTGCAATCAACAATGGAGACCCTTGAGCAGCAGGTCGAGGAACGCACCGCGCAACTGCGCCACAATGAAGAAGCGCTGCGTCAGTCGCAGAAAATGGAAGCGGTCGGCCAGTTGACCGGCGGCATCGCGCACGACTTCAACAACATGCTGACCGGCATCATCGGCAGCCTGGAGCTGTTGCGCAGGCGTTTGGCCCGTGGCCGCACGGAAGATCTGGACAGCCTGATTGATCTGGGTGTCACCTCAGCTAACCGTGCCGCCGGCCTCACCCATCGTCTGCTGGCATTCTCGCGGCGCCAGTCACTCGACTCAAAAGCAGTGCAGATGAACAGCCTGGTCATGTCGATGGGTGAACTGCTGCAGCGCAGCCTCAACGAAAGCATCCAGCTGGACATGCGTCTGGACGACAATTTGTGGGTCGCCGAAGCCGATCCCAATCAACTGGAAAGCGCCCTGCTCAACCTCGTGATCAACGCTCGCGACGCCATGCCGGATGGCGGCAAACTGGTGGTCGAAACCAGCAACCAAGTGCTGCACCCTCAATTCACCGAAGCCTACAGCAATCTGGCACCCGGCGATTACGTGATGCTCAGCGTCACCGACAACGGCAGCGGCATGCCCCAGAGCGTGATCAATCGAGCCTTTGACCCATTTTTCACCACCAAGCCGATCGGCCAGGGCACCGGGTTGGGGCTGTCGATGATTTACGGCTTTAGCAAACAGTCCCGTGGCCATGTCTCGATTGACAGCGAAATTGACCAAGGCACCACGGTCAAACTGTATCTGCCGCGCTTCCGTGGCGAAGAGCTTGAACAGTCTGCCACCGCTATCCAGCAAGCGCCGGACGCGCTGGATGGCGAAACCGTATTGATCGTCGAAGACGACCCGGCTGTGCGTGTGCTGGTCAGCGCAGTGCTCAGTGAGTTGGGTTATGCGTTTGTGGAGGCCAGCGACGCCGATGGCGCCGTGCCGATTCTCAATTCGGCACAGCGTATCGATCTGCTGATCAGTGATGTCGGTTTGCCGGGCATGAATGGTCGGCAATTGGCAGAAATGGGCCGTCAGTACCGTCCCGGCCTGAAAGTACTGTTCATCACTGGTTATGCCGAACATGCGGCCGTGCGTGGCGGGTTTCTCGACTCGGGCATGCAGATGATCACCAAGCCGTTTACCTTTGACCTGCTCACGGCCAAGGTGCGTGAAATGATCAAAAGCTGATGACCCAAGCACTGTAGGAGCTGCCGAAGGCTGCGATCTTTTGACTTGTCTTGTAAAAAACAGGATCAAAAGATCGCAGCCTTCGGCAGCTCCTACAAAGGTATCACGCCAGCAATTCCTGGATTTTTTCCTGCAGCACGTCCAGGTCGAACGGCTTTTCCAGAATCGGCGCCCGGCGCGTGATCGGGCTGCCGGTCTCGCGAATCTCCTGCGGATAACCGCTGATGAAGATCACTTTAAGGTCGGGGCGCAGCTTCACGGCAGGTTCGGCGATCTGCACGCCGGAAATGCCGCCAGGCAGGCGGAAGTCGGTAATCAACATGTCCAGATGCGGTTTGCTCGCGAGAATCTCGAACGCCTGCTCGCCGTTTTCGGCTTGCAGCACGCGATATCCCTGCCCTGACAAATAATCGGTCAGGATCATCAAGATAACCGGTTCGTCCTCGACGACGAGTACTACATCTTGTGCATCTACGCTCATGGGAAGCCTTTGTTCGGTCAATAGCTGCTGATACGACCGTGTGGTCACTCAGAGGTTGCGTCGGATTTGCCGTTTTCCTCGATCGGCAGACAAACGCGAAACAGGGCGCCCTCGTTGATTTCACTCTCGACGACGATGGAGCCGCCATGGGCGGCGACGATCTGCTCGGAAATGAACAGACCCAATCCGAGCCCGGCGACTACCGTCTTGGCGGAAACCCGTTCGAACTGTTGAAAAATGCGTTTCTGGTTTTCGGGACTGATACCGATGCCGCGATCCTGAACCTCGACCCGCGCTTCATTGCCCTCACGGTACACACGCACCTGAACCAGGCTGCGCCCGCCGTAACGCAAAGCATTGGTGATCAGGTTGGAAACCACCTGCTCGATGCGGAACTCGTCCCAATGCCCCTCAACCGGTTCTGTCGCGGTAAAGGACACTTCGGTTTCCGCCGCCTCGATCTGCTGCGCAAAGTTCTGCAACAGGTTGCTGACCAGCTGCACCAGATCAAAACGGTTTGGCCGAATCGACAATTTGCCAGTGCGAATACGCGACACGTCGAGCATGTCTTCGATCAAGCGGATCAGGCTTTTGATCTGCCGCTCATCGCGGTCGACCATGGCGTGCATCTTGTCGAGGGTGAAGGCCGCAGCGTTGTCGCGCGCCAGGTGCATCTTGCGCAATTGGGTTTCGAGTATCAGGCCATTGAGCGGTGTGCGCACTTCATGGGCGACGATTGACATGAAGTCGTCGCGCATCCGCACCGCCTGCTCCAGCTCCAGTTGCGTGCTTTGCAATTGCTCCAGCAGCGCCTCTTGCTCACGGCGGGCCTGCTCCAGCGCTTCGACCTGCTGCTTCATCGCCTTGCTCTGGCGGTACAGGTCGACGAAGACATTGACCTTGCTTTTCACCGCGTGAATATCCAGCGGCTTGTGCAGGAAATCCACCGCCCCGCTCTCATAGCCCTTGAACGCGTAGTTCAGTTCACGGCCGGCGGCGCTGACGAAAATGATCGGGATGTTCTTGGTTTTTTCGGTGCCGCGCATCAACTCGGCGAGTTCGAAGCCGTTCATGCCGGGCATCTGCACATCGAGGATGGCCATGGCGAATTCGTGCTGCAACAGCAGCGACAACGCTTCGTCCGCCGACAACGCCTTATAGACGGTGCGGTCTTCACGTTTGATCAGCGCTTCGAGGGCCAGGAGGTTTTCCGGCAGATCGTCGACGATCAGCAACTTGGCTTGGATATTACTCAGCATGCGATTCGTTCCAGCTCGACAAGCAGACGGCCGATGCCGTGAATGGGTAGGACATGATCCGGCTGCTGAACGTTCAGTGCAGCCTGAGGCATGGTGGCGACCTGCGCTTCTTGCGGGTCCTGGACGATGGTCAGTCCGCCCCGCCGTTTGACTTCAGCCAGACCGCGCGCGCCGTCATGATTGGCGCCGGTCAACAACACAGCGGCCAGTGCCGGACCATAGGCATCAGCGGCCGACTCGAACAGGTAATCGATCGAGGGCCGGGAATAATGCACACGGTCTTCAAGGCTCAAGGACAGGCTGCGATCCTGCTCCACCGACAGGTGATAACCGGGCGTGGCGAAGTACACGGTGCCGGCGACAATGTCCTGTTTGTCGATCGCCTCGTGTACCGGCATATCAATCCGCCTGGAGAACACTTCAGCCAGCTGGCTGCGGCGCTCTTCCGGCAAGTGCAACACCACAATGATCGGCAGGACGAAGCCCTGCCGAAGCGGCCCCAGCAGGCTCAACAGGGCCTCGACGCCACCGGCGGAAGCACCGACCACAATTGCCTCGATTCGAGGTAAGTCCACGGCCTCGTTCATGATTTGCGGTAGATCCGTTCTTGCTTGACCAAGGGTTCGAACTGATTGGCGTAGTTGGAAAAATCCAGCGTTTCCTTGCTGCCGAGCACCAGGAAACCGCGATGGCACAGCGATTCATGGAACAGCCCGAACGCGCGATCCTGCAGTTTCTTGTTGAAATAGATCAACACGTTGCGGCAGGAAATCAATTGGGTTTCAGAGAACACACTGTCGGTCGCCAGACTGTGATCGGCGAAGGTCACGTTCTCGCACAGGCTCTTGTCGAAAATCGCGTAGCCGTACGCCGCTGTGTAGTAGTCGGCAAAAGAGCACTGCCCCCCGGCCTGCTGGTAGTTGGCGGTGTAGGCGCGAACATTTTCCATCGAGAAAATGCCCTGCTTGGCCTTGTCCAGCGAGCGCGGATTGATATCGGTGGCGTAGATGATCGTGCGATCCAGCAAACCCTCTTCACGCAGCAGGATCGCCATCGAATAGACTTCCTCGCCCGTGCTGCAACCAGCGATCCAGATCTTGATCGATGGATAGGTGCGCAACAGCGGCACCACTTCCCTGCGAATCGCCAGAAAGTGCGACGGATCGCGGAACATCTCGCTGACCGGAATCGTCAGCAACTGCAGCAATTGCATGAACGCCGTCGGATCGTGCAGGACTTTTTCCTGCAGCGCCGAAATGGTCGCGCACTCGAACTGACTCAGCGCGTGTTGCACCCGGCGCTTGATCGAAGCGCCGGAGTAATCGCGAAAATCGTAGCTGTATTTGAGGTAAATAGCCTCGATCAACAAGCGTAATTCGATCTCGCTGTTTCGTTCGGCGGGTGTACTGCGTTCCACTAAATGCGTTCCATCTTCGGTAACCACACGCGAATCAGCGAGAACAGGCGATCCAGGTCGATGGGCTTGGCCAGGTAATCGTTGGCGCCCGCCTGCAGGCAGCGCTCCTGATCATCCTTCATGGCCTTGGCCGTCACCGCGATGATCGGCAGCTTGCGCCAGCGCGGATCCTTGCGGATTTCAATGGTGGCTTCGAAACCATCCATTTCCGGCATCATCACATCCATCAGCACCAGGTCGATGTCCTCGACTTCATTCAATTTTTCAATCGCTTCACGGCCGTTACGGCCGATCACCACGACTGCGCCTTTGTGTTCCAGGGCGCTGGTCAGGGCGAAAATGTTACGCACATCGTCGTCCACCAACAGCACCTTGCGACCCTCGAAGACCTTGTCGCGACTGCGCGCGGTCTTGAGCATCTTCTGCCGTTCATGGGACAACTGCGATTCGACTTTGTGCAAAAAGAGTGTGACTTCGTCGAGCAAACGCTCCGGCGAACGCGCGCCCTTGATGATGATCGAGCGTGAATACTTGCGCAGTTCGGCCTCTTCATCGCGGGTCAGATTACGCCCGGTGTAGACGATGACTGGCGGGAACGAGCAGATGTCTTCCGTGGACATGCGCTTGAGCAAATCGTTGCCGAGCATGTCCGGCAGCTTCAGGTCGATGACCATGCAGTCGTAGATCGTCGTGCGCAGCAGCTCCAGCGCATCTTGTGCGAGGCCGACGGCAGTGATTTCAATGTCCTCGTCGCCAATCAATCGCGCGATGCTCTCGCGTTGCAGGTCATCGTCCTCGACCAGCAGCACGCGTTTGACCTTCTGCGTCAGCTTGGCCTCAAGACGGGCGAACACGTCCTTGAGCTCTTCGCGGGTGGTCGGTTTCACCGCATAACCGATCGCGCCCATGTGCATGGCCGCTTCAACGCGGTCTTCGACCGAAATCACGTGGACCGGGATGTGGCGGGTTTCCGCGTGTTCCTTGAGGCGTTGCAGCACGGTGAGGCCGGAGTGATCGGGCAAGCGCATGTCGAGCAAGATGGCGTCTGGAATGAACTCTTTAGCCAGGTCGTAGCCTTCGTCTGCACCGTGCGCCACCAGGCACTGATAACCCAGTTCGTGGGCCAGGTCGTACAGGATATGAGCGAAATTCGGCTCGTCTTCCACCACCAGAATGCAGCGCGTGGCAAACGGGGCCTTGTCGCGGTCATCGGCAAAACGCGGAATATGCACCGGGGCTAACGGCGAAACGACGGGGGCCACGGCTGCTGGCGCGCTCGGTGCTGGCGGGGTGAAGGTCGACGGCGCTTTGGATATTTCACCGTCCTCGCTGTATTGCTGGGGCAACAACAGAGTGAACACACTGCCCTGCCCCGGCGTGCTGCTGACACTGATCGAGCCGCCAAGCAGCGTCGCCAGATCGCGCGAGATCGACAGGCCAAGGCCGGTGCCGCCGTACTTGCGGTTGGTGGTACCGTCCGCCTGACGGAACGCTTCGAAAATGCTTTCCTGCTGATCCGGGGCAATGCCGATCCCGGAATCGCGCACGATAAAGGCAATACGATCATCCGGCTGGCCGGCGATGGTCAGGCTGACCGTACCTTTTTCAGTGAATTTCACCGCATTGGACAGCAGGTTCTTGATCACTTGCTCCAGACGCTGACGGTCGGTGAACAGCATCCCCGGTGTGCCCGGCTGCAGGTCGACAGTGAAGGTCAGCTGTTTGTCTTTGGCCATCGGCTCGAATACGCCGCGCAGGCTATCGGCCAGACGCGCAACGCTGGTGTTCTCCGGAAGCACTTCAAGCTTGCCAGCTTCGACCTTGGATATATCCAGAATGTCGTTGATCAGGTTCAGCAAATCATTACCGGCCGAATAGATCGACTCGGCAAACTTGACCTGTTCGGCGCTGAGGTTGTCCTGCGGGTTTTCCGCCAGCAACTTGGCGAGGATCAGCGAACTGTTCAGCGGCGTGCGCAGTTCGTGAGACATGTTGGCGAGGAACTCGGACTTGTACTTGCTCGAACGCTGCAACTCTTTCGCGCGTTCTTCCAGTTGCACCTGCGCCTGATTCAGTTCGGTGTTTTTCAGGTCCATGGCGTCGCGCTGCGACGCCAGCGTTTCCGCTTGTTCGGCAAGCTGCTCGTTGGTCTGCTCCAGCTCGACTTGCTGGGTTTCCAGATGCGCCTGGGATTCCTTGAGAATCCGCGACTGCTCTTCGAGTTCTTCGTTAGCGGTTTTCAGTTCTTCCTGCTGCACCTGCAACTCTTCGTTGAGCTGCTGGGTTTCGGCCAGCACTTCTTGCAAGCGCTGACGGTAACGCGCGGCTTCGATGGACGTGCCGACATTGCCGGCAATCAGTTCCAGCAATTCGATGTCACGGTCATTCAAAGGACGGAGGAAGCCCAGTTCGATCACGCCATTAACTCGGTCGTCATCGCTGGTCGGCACCACCAGCACGCTGTGCGGCAGGCCTTCACCCAGCCCTGAGCTGACCTTGAAATAGTCCACCGGCACCGAATCCAGACGGATCAGACGCGCCTGTTGGGCCACCTGACCGACGATGCCTTCGCCGCTGTAGATCGACTGATCCTGCGCTTCCTGTTCGCGGGAGAAGCCATAAGTCGCGACGCGTTTCAGGCCGCCATGTTCTTCACGCACATACAACGCTGCCACCGCAGTGCCGAGGTATTGCGCACAGAATTGCAGGATATTGCGGCCCAGCAGATTGAGGCTCAGTTGCCCCAGAACCTGTTCGGCCAGTTCGGTCTGACCGTTGCGCAACCATGCCTGCTGTTCCAGACGCCCGGCGCTGGCCTGTTGTGCAGCGAGGTTGGCGCTGTAATTTTGCGACAGCGTCATCAGATCACGACGGCCAATGTACGCCAGCAGACCGCTGATACCGGCGATAAACAGCAGGTACAGGCTGATGCTCCAGACCGTGGTGCGGCGCACGTCTTCATTGCGCGAAGTGCGCAAGACCTGCTCGGTTTCAATCACGTCCTCGAATTGTTTACGAATCTCGTCCGTCAGGCGCTTGCCCCGCCCAGCCTTCACCGCGCCGCGATAATCGCCGCTGGCTCGCTGCAGATCGATCATCGATTGCGCGTAATTGGCCCACTCGGTCTGCAACGCCTCAAGGCGACGCAAGCGATCGGTTTGCACCGGGTTGTCGATCGTCAACTCGGTCAGCGTCTTGAGCGCGACGGCGATCCGCGGCCGGGCCGTCTCGTACGGATCGAGGAAGTGCTCGTCGCCGCTGAGCAAGAAGCCGCGCATGCCGGTTTCCAGGTCCACGGTGAGCTTCACCGCTTCGTTGGCGTTATTGATCACCCGGTCGGTGTGCTCCACCCATTGAATGACCGACAGCAGATAAGTGATCAGCGACACGAAGAACACGGCACTGAGCAGACCGACGCCTAAAGGCAGGCCGATGTTGCGACTCAGAAGTTTGCGAAACCGTTGCTCATCAACCGAAGACGGAGAGGACATGGGGCAGCCTTGTCGAACTGTTGAAAACCAGAGAGTTTGCCCCAAAACGGCGGCGTGGATCCATTTTTCTGATCGATTTAGCAGCAAATTTGCCGATTTGCCCGCGCTTGCACTGCAGCCAGCAGTTATCCTTGCCACTATTCTTTTTTGTATCCGCACGGGAACTTGTGGCTATGCGCCACTTACTCATGCAAGAGCCCGGCATTTCTGATCGACCGGCGCCCCTGAATTTCACCCCTTGAGAGCCTTTATTATGTCCGCCACCCTGTCCACCATCCTTGTCGTAGAAGACGACGACATCGTGCGCATGCTCATTGTCGATGTGTTGGAGGAACTGGAGTTCAAGGTGCTGGAGGCGGACGGCAGCGAGCAGGCGCTGGAGGTTCTCGGGGACGCGTCCCGACACATCGACCTGATGATGACCGACGTCGGCCTGCCCGGCATGGACGGCCGCGAACTGGCCACCGAAGCGCGCAAGCTGCGTCCTGCTCTGCCGATCCTGTTCGCCAGTGGTTACGCAGAAACGATTGATGTGCCGGCGGACATGCACGTCATTGGCAAGCCGTTCTCTATTGATCAGCTGCGCGACAAGGTCAAGGCTGTGCTCAAACAGGGCAACTAAGAGCCGCGCTGGCTGTGGTTTAATTGCGCCCCGTTTTTTGCCACAGCCCGCCTCAAGGAATACCCGCGCATGAATCAAGCCCCCGCCACCAAAGTCCTGGTTATTGGCTACGTCTGGCCGGAACCACGCTCTTCGGCTGCCAGCGGGCATGTCATGCAGATCCTTGAAACATTTTTGCAGCAAGGCTGGGAGATCACGTTCAGCAGCCCCGCCGGTCCCGGCGAGCACAAGGCTGACCTGGCTGAACTGGGCATTCGCGAAGTGCCGATCGAGCTCAACAGCAGCTCTTTCGATACTTTCATTGCAGAATTGGCGCCGGATATCGTGCTGTTCGACCAGTTCATGATGGAAGAGCAGTTCGGTTGGCGCGTCGAAAAACATTGCCCCGATGCCTTGCGCGTATTGGAGACGTCCGACCTGCAAAGCCTGCGGCATGCCCGTCATCAGCGGCTCAAGGACCGCTTGAAGGCCAGCGCCGATGAAAATGACTTCAGCGAATTGTTCGCCCCGGCCCTGCGCGAAGAGTTCCAGTTGATGGCCGACACCGATCTGGCTAAACGCGAGATCGCCGCACTCTATCGCTGCGACCTCAACCTGATGATCTCCGAGGTCGAGATTGAGCTGCTGCGTGAGCAGTTCGGCCTGCCGGGCGAGTTGCTGCACTGGTGTCCGCTGATGATCGATCCACCCACGATCACACCGCGCGCATTCGACGAACGTGAACACTTCCTGAGCATCGGCAACTTCCGCCATGCACCGAACTGGGATGCCGTGCTCTGGATGAAATCCACGGTATGGCCACTGATCCGGGCAAAACTGCCCAAGGCGCAACTGCACCTTTACGGCGCTTACACCCCACCGAAAGCCACTGCCCTGCACAACCCTGCGCAAGGCTTTCATGTGATGAACTGGGCTGAAGATGCGTTGCAAGTGATGTCGGCTGCAAGGATTTGCCTGGCACCCTTGCGGTTCGGCGCCGGCATCAAGGGCAAACTGGTCGATGCCATGCTCTGCGGCACGCCGAGTGTGACCACGCCGATCGGCGCCGAAGCCATGCACGGCGATCATCCGTGGCCCGGGGCGGTGAACGTGTCGGCGCAGGCGTTGGCCGATGAAGCTGTCCGGTTATACAACGACCCAGTGCACTGGCAACAGGCGCAAACTGCGGGGTATCAATTGTTGACCGATCGCTATCAACAATCGGTACACGGGCCGGCATTAATCAACATGTTATTGCACTGCCAAAACAACTTACAGACACTTAGAAGCAACAACTTTACTGGCAGCATGTTGCGTCACCACATGCACAAGAGCACTCAATACATGTCGCAATGGATTGAAGCAAAGAACCAGAAACCGTAAACAACACACAACAAGCATCAAACTTGCACTTGGCCAAGTTTATGCCAGGCATTATAACAACCCTGCATTCGCCGCACCGCTCAACTTGACAATGAGTGCGGCACAACTCTTTAAACCTTGCAGGGATGTATTAATGGCTATCGACACTTCGAATAACCAATCGACCAGAAACTGGATGGCGGCAACACCACAAATAGAATGTTTGACGCTCAGTGAATTGACATTGCCGGGCACCCACAATGCCGGTTGTGACTGGCAGGCCTCTTACGCACTGATACCGGGCAAACACTGGCTGGCGTGCCAGCATCAATCGTTCAGAAGTCAACTGGACAACGGTTCCCGGGCCCTCGATGTGCGCTTGATTCATGATCCCAGTGGCAAAAGCGGCACCGACAGGTTTCGCTTTCACCATAACGAATATCTGTCTTCGCGCACGCTGAAAGACTTGCTCGTTGATGTCTGGGATTTTCTCAGCGTCAACCCCGATGAGTTCATTGTTCTCGACTTTAAAAATTTCAAAAGCTTAAAGGGCGCATTTGATTTCAAACTGTTCAACGCGCTGGTTGTACAGGCGCTGGAACCACGGATGATTCCTGCGGCAAACAAGCGTCTGACATTGGCAGAACTCAAACGCGTCAGTCCGCTGCAAAGGGTACTGGTGTGCGCCCCACGGCACAGCGAACTGGACGCCAAACTGTTTCATGATGAGGTAGTAAGCAAATGGTCAGGTATTGCCACGGCTAACATTGCCCAGTTACGGGCCTTTATTACGACAGTCGTAAGCGCACCACCCAGCAGTTGGTATAACTGGACACTGTCCGCGACGTGTTACAGCGCCACCGGCGGCCCAACTGATATACACGACGAACTGAATGCCATGTTCGACCCGAAAAACAGCGACTGGGCACGCAAGTGCAACATCATTAACGTCGATTTCATTGAGGAATCGAAAATCGTTGATTTCTGTCGTGCAGCCAACTTGCTCAAGGCACGCTGATCCCGATTTGGATAGCCATCAAATCGCTATGTTTGTGCAGACATTTCAAACGCTGGCGATACCGCCATTCAGTTCTACGCTGTGACATGAAAGCCATTGCTCAACGGCAAACTCGGGAAGCGGCAAGCCGTCACTCCCACTTCATGTAATCACTTCGCACCATGGACGGGTACGAAGATCACGACAAGGACTTGTCATGAACAGCACTATTTCCGGCGAACTCGATAAACAGAACTGGATGAGCAAAGTATTGGACATCGGTCGACTGAAACTGACCGATGTCATTTGGCCCGGCACGCATAACTGCGGCATGGACAAAAAAGCCGCCCACCACGATGCGTTGCGCGGCAACTGGACCACCTGCCAGAACGATTCATTTGCCTGGCAGTTGGCCAACGGCGCCAGAGCCTTCGATATTCGCCTCGGGTACTCCAATACTGCGCAATCATCAGCGTTCTACTTCCATCACAACGGCTATCAATCCGGGCGCACGCTTGAGGAGCTGATCAGCGCTGTTATCAGCTTCCTCGCGAACCATCCGCACGAATTCATCGTGCTCGATTTCCACGAGTTGGCCGATGGCGAAAAACCGTTTGATTACCAGCGCCTCAATGACGTGCTGATCGAACGTTTGGGCGACCATGTCATACCGTCCACGGATGCCCACCTGACCGTCGAGCAACTCAAACGTAAAAGCCCGCGCCGCCGAGTGGTGATGGCGGCGGCCGCCAAGCGCGAACTGGACGAGGATGTGTTCTGGCCGTTCATTTGGCACAAGTGGAGCGGCAAGCGTTTCGCAGATACCGATGACTTGCACTCGCACGTCAAGACAACCCTTGAACGAACAGGTTATCCGCGTGTGCTCTGGTCGCTGTCGGCGACCAGCTATTCGTTACTGGGCGGGCCGCAACACATCAAGAACCAGATCAATGACTGGTTCGACACCACACGAGACTGGGTGACCCGCTGCAGCATCATCAACACCGATTTTTTCGAGGAATCGGATATCGTCCGCCTGTGCTGGAGCGCCACCAGCATGAAGGCAGTTTACGGCGACTCGCTACTGACAAGGGGCTGAGCCATTCGATGTGGGTGGTGAAACCCGGCATGAAAGGGGCATGATTGGCGGGCGATAATAAAAAAAGCGCCCAGCCATGACTCGAACAACCCGCGTGACCGACCCTTCCTACGAGTTGATGGATGACCATAACGGGTTGTCCATCATCTATCGCCAGCATGGCTTTCCCTGCCCGCTGGTGCGCTGGCATTTTCACAAGGAATACGAGCTGCACCTGATCGTCGCCAGCTCCGGCAAGGTTTTTATCGGTGACTACATCGGCAACTTCTATCCGGAGACGTTGTTTCTCACCGGCCCGAATCTGCCGCACAACTGGATCAGCCAGGTGGCGGAAGATGAAATCGTGGAAAAACGCGACATGCTGGTCAATTTCACCGATGAGCTGTTCGAGACGGGTCATCAGGTATTTGCCGAACTGAAAAGCCTGGCGCCTTTGCTTGAGCGCGCGCAGTACGGCATCGAATTCCGCTGCAAACGCACCATTCGCCAAGCGATGACCTTGATGCAACGGATCGCCGACTCCAAGGGAATTACCCGGCTTGGGCACTTTTTTATCCTGATGGAACTGCTCGCTGCCAGTGATGATTTCCAGTTGTTGTCCGGCGCCACAACGCCGCAGCTGGCTGATGAGCACAACATTGATCGGACCAACCGCGCGGTCGATTACATTTTCAGCCATTACGCTCGGGACATATCGCTGGAGGAAGTCGCCGAGCATCTGGGGATGACGCCGACTTATTTCAGCCGCGTATTCAAACAGGCCACAGGGCGCAATTTCATCGAGTTCGTCAATCGCCTGCGCATCAGCAAATCCTGCGAGCTGCTGGCCGATGGCGATAAACCGGTGACCGAGGTGTGTTTCGAATCCGGCTTCAACAATATTTCCAATTTCAATCGGCGCTTTCAACAGCTAAAGGGCATGACGCCGTCGCATTACCGCCGCCTGGCGGTGCAGCGCCTGACCGAACAAAACCACGGCTGACACCACCATTCCCTTGTAGGAGTGAGCCTGCTCGCGATGGCGCCGTGTCAGCGCCGCGGATGGTGACTGACACATCGCTATCGCGAGCAGGCTCACTCCTACAGTTCCGTGTGAAACCTGTACACATTCGATAGCCCCGCACCGCTACAAACCCCTTCCCTGCGTTTCCATCGCCAAACCCCAGTGCAAAAAAGTATCGATAAAAGTGCTAGGGATGATTTGTCAGCCCTGCAATTGAAGGCTGTAATCAGTGCACATTCTTCCTGCACTGGAAGACACAAAAACAATAACTGTCCTTCTGCCCCGCCGGGTGCAGAAAAGGAGTGCACGATGCAACCCACTGCAAAAGCTCTGCTTGCCCTCACCTGCATGACCCTCAGCAGCGTCAGCCTTGGCGCCCAGACCCTGACCATCGCCACCGTCAACAACAGCGACATGATCCGCATGCAAAAGCTCTCGAAAACCTTCGAGACCGAGCATCCGGACATCAAGCTCAATTGGGTGGTACTGGAAGAAAACGTCCTGCGCCAGCGCCTGACCACCGACATTGCCACCCAGGGCGGCCAGTTCGATGTATTGACCATCGGCATGTACGAAGCGGCACTGTGGGGCGCTAAAGGTTGGCTTGAACCGATGAAAGATCTGCCGGCCAGTTATGCCCTCGACGATGTCTTCCCGTCGGTGCGTGAAGGCCTCTCGGTCAAGGGCTCGCTGTACGCCCTGCCGTTCTACGCAGAAAGCTCGATCACTTACTATCGCACCGATCTGTTCAAGGACGCCGGGCTGAGCATGCCGGAGCGCCCAACTTGGGAAGAGATCGCCGGGTTCGCCGAGAAACTCACCAACAAGGACAAAGAACAGTACGGCATCTGTCTGCGTGGCAAGGCTGGCTGGGGCGAGAACATGGCGCTGATCAGCACCGTTGCCAACGCCTACGGCGCGCGCTGGTTCGATGAAAAATGGCAGCCGGAATTCAACGGCCCCGAGTGGAAGAACGCGCTGAACTTCTACGTCGACACCATGAAGAAATCCGGCCCACCGGGGGCATCGAGCAACGGCTTCAACGAAAACCTCGCCCTGTTCAACAGCGGCAAGTGCGCGATCTGGGTCGACGCCAGCGTCGCCGGTTCGTTCGTCACCGACAAAACCCAGAGCAAAGTCGCTGATCACGTCGGCTTCACGTTTGCTCCGCACCAGGTCACCGACAAAGGTTCGGCCTGGCTGTATTCGTGGGCACTGGCAATTCCGACCAGCTCCAAGGCCAAGGATGCTGCGAAAGAATTCAGCGCCTGGGCCACTTCCAAAGAGTACGGCGAACTGGTCGCCAAGACCGACGGCATCGCCAACGTCCCGCCAGGCACCCGCGCCTCGACCTACAGCGATGCGTACATGAGCGCCGCTCCGTTCGCCAAAGTCACGCTGGAATCGCTGAAGGTTGCTGACCCAAGCAAACCGACGCTGAAACCGGTGCCGTACATCGGCATTCAACTGGTGACCATTCCTGAGTTCCAGGCAGTGGGCACCCAGGTCGGCAAGCTGTTCTCGGCGGCGCTGATCGGCCAGACCACGGTGGATCAAGCCTTGGCCGCCGCCCAGCAGACCACCGAACGCGAGATGAAGCGCGCCGGTTATCCCAAGTAACCGCTTCTAAACCTGTGGGAGCTGGCTTGCCAGCGATGACGCCGGCACATTCAACTTCGATGTCGGCTGCGCCATCGCCATCGCGGGCAAGCCCGCTCCCACAGGGTTCGCGTCGATGTCAGGAATGCTGTCTTGCCTGAACATGTATCTGCACCCAATCGGTTGTGATCGCCATGAATACTTCTACTGCCAAAGCCCACATCGACTTGTCCCAGCCGCAGCGCAAGGTCCGCGTACGCAATCCCGGCTGGTTTCTGGTCAGCCCCTCGGTGGCCCTGTTGCTGCTGTGGATGATCGTGCCGCTGGGCATGACCATTTACTTCTCGCTGATCCGCTACAACCTGCTCTACCCCGGTGAAAACGAATTCGTCGGGCTCGAGAATTTCACTTACTTCCTGACGGATTCGGGTTTCATGCCCGGTGCGACCAACACTCTGCTGCTGGTCGGCAGCGTGCTGCTGATCAGCGTGGTGCTCGGCGTGCTCATCAGTGCGCTGCTTGAAGCGAGCGAATTCCTCGGTCGCGGCATCGTGCGGGTCATGCTGATTTCGCCGTTCTTCATCATGCCCACGGTCGGTGCGCTGATCTGGAAGAACCTGATCTTCCATCCGGTCTCGGGGATCCTCGCCTACATATGGAAACTGTTCGGCGCGCAACCGGTGGACTGGCTCGCCCACTACCCGTTGCTGTCGATCATCATCATTGTCTCGTGGCAATGGCTGCCCTTCGCGATCCTGATTCTGATGACCGCCATGCAGTCGCTGGACCAGGAACAGAAAGAGGCCGCGCGCCTCGACGGTGCCGGGCCGATCGCGATTTTCTGGCACCTGACCCTGCCGCATCTGGCACGACCGATTGCCGTGGTAGTGATGATCGAAACGATCTTCCTGCTGTCGGTGTTCGCCGAGATTTTCACCACCACCAACGGCGGCCCCGGCTACGCCTCGACCAACCTCGCCTACCTCATCTACAACCAGGCGCTGGTGCAGTTCGATGTCGGCATGGCCTCGGCGGGCGGCTTGATTGCCGTGGTCATCGCCAACATCGCCGCGATCATTCTGGTGCGGATGATCGGCAAAAACCTGACTGACAAAGCCTGAGGCCTGCCATGACTCTCCAACAATCCCGCCGGCTGCAAAGCCTGCTGCTCGGCACCCTGGCCTGGGCCATCGCGATCGTGATTTTCTTCCCGATCTTCTGGATGGTGATGACCAGTTTCAAGACCGAAATCGACGCGTTCGCCACGCCGCCGCAGTTCATCTTCACGCCGACGCTGGAGAACTACCTGCACATCAACGAGCGCAGCGACTACTTCAGTTTCGCCTGGAACTCGGTGGTGATTTCCTTCAGCGCCACCGCGTTGTGCCTGTTGATCGCGGTGCCGGCGGCTTACTCGATGGCGTTCTATGAAACCCAGCGCACCAAAGGCACGCTGCTGTGGATGCTCTCGACCAAAATGCTGCCGCCGGTGGGCGTGCTGATGCCGATCTACCTGCTGGCCAAGAGCTTCGGTCTGCTCGACACACGCATCGCGCTGATCGTGATTTACACGCTGATCAACCTGCCGATCGTGGTCTGGATGATTTACACCTACTTCAAGGACATTCCCAAAGACATCCTCGAAGCCGCCCGCCTCGACGGCGCCACGTTGTGGCAGGAAATGGTTCGCGTGCTGCTGCCGATCGCCAAGGGCGGCCTCGCCTCGACCGTGCTGCTGTCGCTGATTCTGTGCTGGAACGAGGCGTTCTGGTCGCTGAACCTGACCTCCTCGAAAGCCGCGCCACTGACCGCGCTGATCGCCTCGTATTCGAGCCCCGAAGGGTTGTTCTGGGCCAAGTTGTCGGCGGTGTCGACCCTGGCCTGCGCGCCGATCCTGATCTTCGGCTGGATCAGCCAGAAACAACTGGTGCGAGGCCTGTCCTTCGGCGCCGTGAAATGAATATTGCCAAGCAAAAGATACCGCCCATGTAGGAGCTGCCGCAGGCTGCGATCTTTTGATCTTAAAAAACAACAACGCGGAGGCCCATCATCATGGCCAACCTGAAAATCAAGAATCTGCAAAAAGGCTTCGAAGGCTTCTCCATCATCAAAGGCATCGACCTGGAAGTGAACGACAAGGAATTCGTGGTCTTCGTCGGCCCGTCCGGCTGCGGCAAGTCCACCCTGCTGCGACTGATCGCCGGCCTTGAAGAAGTCAGCGGCGGCACCATCGAACTCGATGGCCGCGACATCACCGAAGTCAGCCCGGCCAAGCGTGACCTGGCGATGGTGTTCCAGACTTACGCGCTGTACCCGCACATGACCGTGAAAAAGAACATGTCGTTTGCCCTCGACCTGGCCGGCGTACCGAAAGCCGAAGTCGAGAAAAAAGTCGGCGAAGCCGCGCGCATTCTTGAACTCGGCCCAATGCTTGAACGCAAACCGAAACAGCTCTCCGGTGGCCAGCGCCAGCGTGTGGCCATCGGCCGCGCCATCGTGCGCAATCCGAAAATCTTCCTGTTCGACGAGCCGCTGTCCAACCTCGACGCGGCGCTGCGCGTGCAGATGCGTCTGGAACTGCTGCGTCTGCACAAAGACCTGCAAGCGACGATGATTTACGTGACCCACGATCAGGTCGAAGCGATGACCATGGCCGACAAAGTCGTGGTACTCAATGGCGGAAAAATCGAGCAGGTCGGCTCGCCGCTGGATCTGTATCACCAACCGGCCAATCTGTTCGTCGCCGGGTTTCTCGGCACACCGAAAATGGGCTTCCTCAAAGGCAAGATTGCCCGCGTCGATGCCCAGAGCTGCGAAGTCTCGCTGGACGCCGGCACGCGCGTCACCCTGCCCTTCAACGCCGCCAATCTCAGTGTCGGCAGCGCCGTGACCCTTGGCATTCGCCCCGAGCATCTGGAATTGGCGCAAGCCGGCGACTGCACCCTGCAAGTCACCGCCGATGTCAGTGAGCGCCTCGGCAGCGACACCTTTTGCCACGTCATCACCACTGCCGGCGAAGCGCTGACCATGCGCGTGCGCGGTGATCTGGCCAGCCGTTACGGCGAGCAACTGAGCCTGCATCTGGACGCGGCCCACTGCCATTTATTCGATGCCGATGGCGTAGCGCTGACCCGCCCGCTGCGTGCTGCGGCCTGATTTTCGAGAGACTTGCCCAATGAAACTCAATCAACAGAATCTCCACGGCCTGGCGAGCGAAGTAAAGCTGCCGGCTTACCGCCTCGGCGACACTCGTCAGGGCATCGCGCACATCGGCGTCGGCGGTTTTCACCGCGCGCATCAGGCGTATTACACCGATGCGCTGATGAACACCGGCGAAGCGCTGGACTGGGCGATCTGCGGCGTTGGCCTGCGCGCAGAAGATCGCCGCGCCCGCGACGATCTCAAGGAACAGGACTACCTGTTCACCCTGTTCGAACTGGGTGACAGCGACGACACCGAAGTGCGCGTGATCGGCGCGATTCGCGACATGTTGCTGGCCGAAGACGGTGCTCAGGCACTGATCGACAAACTCGCCGACCCGCAGATCCGCATTGTCTCGCTGACCATCACCGAGGGCGGTTACTGCATCGATGACAGCAACGGCGAATTCATGGCGCACCTGCCGCAGATTCAGCATGACCTCGCCCACCCTGACGCGCCGAAAACCGTGTTCGGCTTTTTGTGTGCCGCCCTGGAAAAACGCCGCGCGGCGGGCATCCAGGCCTTTACCGTGATGTCTTGCGATAACTTGCCGCACAACGGCGCGGTGACCCGCAAGGCGTTGCTGGCATTTGCCACGCTGCGCAATAGCAATCTGTGCAGCTGGATCGACGCCAACGTCAGTTTCCCCAACGCCATGGTCGACCGCATCACGCCGATGACCAGCACCGCACATCGCCTGCAACTGGCCGACAAACACGGGGTCGACGATGCCTGGCCGGTGGTCTGCGAGCCGTTTGTGCAATGGGTGCTGGAGGATAAATTCGTCAACGGCCGGCCCGCCTGGGAAAAGGTTGGCGTGCAGTTCACCGACGACGTCTCTCCGTACGAGGAGATGAAAATCAAACTGCTCAACGGCAGTCATCTGGCACTGACGTATCTGGGCTTTTTGAAGGGTTACCGGTTTGTTCACGAGACCATGAACGACCCGCTGTTTGTACGGTATATGCGTGCCTACATGGACCTGGACGTGACCCCGCAACTGGCGCCGGTGCCGGGCATTGATTTGACCGAGTACAAGGACACGTTGGTCGCGCGTTTTTCCAATCAGGCGATTGCCGACCAGCTGGAGCGGGTGTGTTCGGATGGCTCGTCGAAGTTTCCCAAGTTCACCATTCCGACAATCAACCGGTTGATTGCCGATGGCCAGGAAACCAAGCGTGCGGCGCTGGTGGTCGCGGCATGGGCGTTGTATTTGAAGGGTGTGGATGAGAACGGTGATACCTATTCGATTCCTGATCCACGGGCGACGTTTTGCCAGGCGCTGGTGGCGGATGATGCGTTGATCACTGAACGGTTGTTGGCGGTTGAGGAGATATTCGGCACAGCGATCCCGCGATCGGCGGCGTTTGTGGCGGCGTTTGAGTGGTGCTGCAACAGCTTGCGCGAAGAGGGTGTGACGCGAACGCTGGAGCGTGTCCTCGCCTGAGTGACGCGGTGGGTCTACGGACCTCATCGCTGGCAAGCCAGCTCCCACAGGGTACTTGATCGTTCGTGAGTTTTAAGTACACCCGAGCGCCTGTGGGAGCTGGCTTGCCAGCGATTGGCTTCACCAAGACATACCTGACACCCTGAGGTACTCACTCCCACAGGGTACTTGATCGTTCATGAGTTTTAAGTGCACCCGAGAGCCTGTGGGAGCTGGCTTGCCAGCGATTGGCTTCACCAAGACATACCTGACACCCTGAGGTACTCACTCCCACAGGGTACTTGATCGTTCATGAGTTTTAAGTACACCCGAAAGCCTGTGGGAGCTGGCTTGCCAGCGATTGGCTTCACCAAGACATACCTGACACCCTGAGGTACTCACTCCCACAGGGTACTTGATCGTTCATGAGTTTTAAGTACACCCGAGAGCCTGTGGGAGCTGGCTTGCCAGCGATTGGCTTCACCAAGACATACCTGACACCCTGAGGTACTCACTGTGGCAACCCGACAACTTTTCCTCGGCATCGATTGCGGCACCCAAGGCACCAAAGCGATCATCCTTGACGCCGGCAGCGGGCAAGTCCTCGGCCAGGGCGCTGCTGCGCACACGATGATCAGCGGCGCCAATGGTCGTCGCGAGCAGGACACCCGGCAATGGCTCGACGCCTTTGCTCTCGCCAGCCGTCGCGCATTACTCGCCGCCAACGTCGACGGCGAGGAGATCCTCGGCGTCGGCGTTTCCGGCCAGCAACACGGCCTGGTATTGCTCGACGATCAGGGTGAAGTGCTGCGCCCGGCGAAACTCTGGTGCGACACCGAAACCACGGCAGAAAACGATCGTCTGCTCAAACATCTGGGCGGCGAAAAAGGTTCGCTGGAGCGCCTCGGCGTGGTCATCGCGCCGGGCTATACCGTGTCCAAACTGTTGTGGACCAAAGAGCAGCATCCCGCCGTTTTTTCGCGCATCGCGCGGATTCTGCTGCCCCACGACTACCTGAATTTCTGGCTGACCGGCCGTGCCTGCAGCGAATACGGTGACGCCTCCGGCACCGGCTACTTCAACGTGCGCAGCCGTCAATGGGACTTGCAATTGCTGCGCGACATCGACGCCAGCGGGCGCCTGCAAGCGGCATTGCCTGAGCTGATCGATGCACATCAAGCCGTGGGCAAAATTCTGCCGGCGATTGCCGAACACCTCGGTATCAACCCTGACGCGCTGATCTCCAGCGGCGGCGGCGACAATATGATGGGCGCCATTGGTACCGGCAATATCCAGCCTGGCGCGATCACCATGAGCCTCGGATCTTCCGGCACCGTTTACGCTTACTCCGACGTACCGAAAGTCAGCCCGGATGCTTCGGTTGCGACGTTCTGTTCCTCCAGCGGTGGCTGGTTGCCGCTGATCTGCACCATGAATCTGACCAACGCCACCGGTGCGATTCGCGAGCTGTTCGACCTCGATCTTGAACAGTTCAACGATCTCGTGGCGCAAGCGCCGATTGGCGCGGACGGTGTCAGTCTATTGCCGTTTTTCAACGGCGAACGGGTTCCCGCCCTGCCCCACGCCACCGGCAGCCTGCATGGCCTGACCCTGAACAATCTGACCCAGGCCAATCTGTGCCGCGCCGCTGTCGAAGGCACCACCTTCGGTTTGCGCTACGGGCTGGATTTACTGCGTCAGAATGGTTTACAAAGCCGCAGCATTTGCCTGATTGGCGGCGGTTCGAAAAGTGCGGTGTGGCGGCAGATCGTCGCCGACATCATGAACACCCCGGTCATCTGCACCGAGCAAAGTGAGGCCGCAGCCTTAGGCGCGGCGATTCAGGCCGCGTGGTGCAAATCCTGGTCGAACGGTCACGAAGACACGCTGGCGGATCTGTGCCAGCGTTGCGTGACACTCGACCTGAGCAGTGAAACCCTGCCGATTGCCGCCAATGTCGCGGCGTTTCAGCAGGCTTATGAACGCTATCAACAGCATGTCGCAACCCTATAAAGAGCAAACAACTATGTACCTGGTGTGTGGCGAAGCCCTGTTTGATTTCTTCAGCGAAGACGATGCCAGCGGTCTGGCCTCGAAAGTGAATTTCAAGGCGATAGCTGGCGGTTCGCCGTTCAACGTCGCCGTCGGCCTGCGCCGGTTGGGCGTGGACTCAGCGCTGTTCGGTGGACTGTCGACGGACTACCTCGGCCGCCGTTTGCAGCAGGTGCTGCAGGAGGAAGGCGTACGGCCTGACTATCTGGTGGATTTCGCCGCGCCGACCACGCTGGCGATGGTCGCGGTGGGTGCCAACGGCTCGCCGCATTACAGTTTCCGTGGCGAAGGTTGCGCCGATCGGCAGTTGAGCATGGCGCATCTGCCTGCCCTCGGCCCTGAAGTACGCGGCCTGCATGTCGGTTCGTTTTCACTGGTGGTACAGCCGATCGGCGACACGTTACTGGCTCTGGTTCAACGCGAAAGCGGCAAACGCCTGATCAGCCTCGACCCGAACGTGCGCCTCAACCCGCAGCCGAATATCGACCTGTGGCGCGAGCGCATTGCCACGCTGGTGCAGCTGGCAGACCTGATCAAAGTCAGTGACGAAGACTTGAGCCTGCTCTACCCCGAGGCCGATCCGCAGCGCGTGATCGAGGGCTGGCTGGAGCATCGCTGCCAGATCGTTTTCCTGACCCGTGGCGCTGAAGGCGCAACGGTGTTCAGCCGCACTCACGGTTCCTGGTCGGTACCGGCCTGCTCAGTGACGATTGCCGATACCGTCGGCGCCGGCGATACCTTCCAGGCCGCGCTGATCACCTGGCTGACCGAGCAGGGTCTGGATTCGGTGCAAGGCGTGCAGCAACTGGCTCGCGAGCAGATCGAGACAATGCTCAAGTTCGCCGTGCAAGCCGCTGCGCTGACCTGCAGCAAGACCGGTCCGGATTTGCCCTATCGTCACCAATTGTCCTGAGCGCGTAGACTGTCGGCCTTTTTGCGCACGACGGGATAACGGCTTTTGAACTGCAGGCAGACGCTTGGACTTTTGACACTGGCAACGCTATTGACCGGTTGCGGTACTTCGCCGCCGCGCTCGCCGGAAAACCTCTGCGACATTTTCCGGGAAAAAAGCGATTGGTACGACGCCGCACAGGTCACGCAAAAACGCTGGGGGGTGCCGATTCAGGTGCCCTTCGCGATCATGTATCAAGAGTCCGGCTATCGCTACGACGCCAAGACCCCACGTAAATACTTGCTCTGGGTGATTCCATGGGGCCGGGTGACCACGGCTTCGGGTTACGCTCAGGCCAAGGACGAAGTCTGGTCCGACTACCAGAAAAGCACCGGCCGACATGGTGCCGACCGTGAAGACTTCGATGACGCCATCGACTTTGTCGGCTGGTACATGGACAAGACCACCACCATCAATGGCGTCTACAAATACGACGCGTACAACCAGTACCTCAACTACCACGAGGGTTGGGGCGGTTATCGCAACAAGACTTATGCGAGCAAAGCCTGGCTGATGCCAACGGCGCGCAAAGTGCAGAATCGCTCGGACCTGTACGCCCAGCAATATGCCGGCTGCAAGGATGACCTGAACCGAGGGTTCTGGAGCCGCTTCTGGCATTGGCTGTAAGCCATACAGCCGCGGTCCATTCAGGGACGCCATCGCGGGCAAGCCCGCTCCCTCAGGGATTTCTGCGGTACACAGAATCTGCGTTCACTGAAGATCCTTGTGGGAGCTGGCTTGCCAGCGATGGCAGTCGAGCAGACGCTGAAATGACTGACCTTACAACACCGAAAAGTTGTAGCTGACGATCAACCGTGTCTCATCGACATCCCGGGCGAACTTCTCGTAGTTGGTCCGATACGTCGCATTGCGCAGACGCAAACTGACGTCCTTGAACGTGCCGGCCTGAATCACGTATTTCAACTCGCTGTCACGTTCCCACTCTTTGCCTTCCTGATCGCTGCCCAACACCTTGATGTGGTCACCGTTGACGTAACGGGTCAGGAAGCTCAGGCCATTGATGCCGATGGCCTTGAAGTCATAGTCGTAACGCAACTGCCAGGAACGTTCCTGCGCTGCGGCAAAGTCATTGACCTGCACATAGTTGACCAGATACGGATTGCTGCCATCGAGGTACGGCATCGAGTTGTCGCCGTTCATGCGCTGCCAACCGGCGCTGAAGGTATGCCCGCTGTGCGCGTAGGACAGCATGCCGCTCAATGCACGGTTATCGATGGACCCCGCCTTGGCATCGCCGCTATCGGCACTCTTCAGCACACGCAGATCCGCTTTCAGCACACCACCAGCCAGCGCTTGATTGCCCAACAGGCCAACGAAGTGCTGACGATAAATATCTTCCAGTTCGGCGTAGTGATACTGCGCGGTCAGGCGATCATTGATCTTGTAATCGAAACCGTACATGTCGAAATGATCGGCGGTGGTGTTGCAAGCGTAGCGCTTGTTCTTGCAATGCACGCGGATGTCTTGCGAATCGGTGGAGTCACGCGCGGTGTACTTGTCCAGGCGCGCGGCCATGAAGGTCAGGTCTTTCAGCTCTTTCGAGGTGAGCATGGCGCCGTTGAACATCGTCGGCAGCAAACGACCGTCGTTGTACTTCAGCAACGGCAGGTCCGGCAGTAGCGCGCCGTATTTCAATACGGTGTCCGAGACCTTGACCTTGGCGGTCAACCCCATTTTTGCGTACTGACCTTTCGAGCCGCGCGGATCGTTGCCGCTGGAGGGCAGCAGGCCGCTGTTGCTGCGGTCCGGGCTGGAATCGAGCTGAAAACCGAGCATGCCCAATGCATCGAGACCAAAACCGACCGTGCCTTCGGTGTAGCCCGATTGCAGGTTGAGAATAAAACCCTGAGCCGACTCTTCACGCTTGGACGCGCCTTGGTCGTTCGAGGTGTGCCCATCACGGAAATCGCGGTTGAAATACACCGTGCGCGATTCGATTTTCGCCGTGGTGTCTTCGAGAAAACCGCTGGCCTGAACCTGCGCGGCAAAACCGGCGCACAGCACAACAGCTCCGAAGCCAAACGACTGGCGCGGGGTGATGAGGGGGAATGGGGGACGCATGAAAAACTCCAACATTGCAGCGTTTGCGCAAAGGCGCAATAAGCCAGAAAAATAGCTCCCGTCCCGGGTCGAGGATGAGCCGGGAAGAAGTGAATACGCAGGGGTGAGCGGCAATGATGGCAGATGGCTTTGACGGGCCAAAGGCGACTTTAGTCTGAAACTGACTGACGATTCTTTAGCGGGTGGTCGAATAATTCCACGTCGCCATCACTCACAACGACCTTGAATCGCCCGATTTCATTGGGTGAAAACCCTCACCTAAGGGTTTTCCCTATGACCTTGAGGGACCACGCATACGGCATTTGCGCCTTGAACGAGGCGGTTTAATCCTCCATCATCCGTCCCCTGCTTATTCAATGGACGGAATTCAAGGCATGCTGGACGCCAACGCAACCCACATCACCCTCACGCTTGAAGGCGCCAACGCCGACCTGCAAGTCCTCAGCTTCACCGGTCGCGAAGCCCTCAACGAACCGTTCCGTTTCGACCTCGAACTGGTCAGCGCGCGCCCCGACCTGAAACTCGAAGAACTGCTGCACAAACCCGGGTTCCTGACCTTCGGCGCCACCGGCGAAGGCAAGATCCACGGTTTGGTGTATCGCATCGAGCAAGGCGATTCCGGCAAGACCCTGACCCGTTACAGCATCAGCCTGGTGCCGCAACTGGCCTATCTGCAGCACAACCATGATCAGCAGATTTTCCAGCAGCTCACCGTGCCGAAGATCATTGCCCAGGTTCTGGAAGATCGCGGCATTCTGGCCGACGCCTACAGCTTCCAGCTCAGTGCCGAATATCCGGAACGCGAATACTGCGTGCAATACGACGAATCCGACCTGCACTTCATCCAGCGCCTGTGTGAAGAGGAAGGTATCCACTTCCACTTCCAGCACAGCAGCAGCGGCCACAAACTGGTGTTCGGCGACGACCAGACGGTGTTCCGCAAACTCAAAGCGGTCAGTTACCAGCAAGACTCCGGCATGAGCGCCGACAAACCGGTGGTCAAGCGCTTCAACCTGCGCCTGGAAACTCGCACCAGCCGCGTCAGCCGCCGCGACTATGATTTCGAAAAACCGAAGCTGCTGCCCGAAGGCGCGGCCAAATCCGAATTCTCCCCGGACCTGGAGGACTACGACTACCCCGGCCGCTTCACCACCCGCGAGCGCGGCAAGTTCCTCTCGACCCGTGCGCTGGAACGCCATCGCAGCGACTACAAACTCGCCGAGGGCAAAGGTGACGAACCGACGTTCACCAGCGGCCATTTCCTCACGCTGGCCGAACATCCGCGCGCTGAATGGAATGAGCTGTGGTTGCTGTTGGAAGTCTTCCACGAAGGCAAGCAGCCGCAAGTGCTCGGCGAAAACGTCACCAGCGACGTCACCGACAACAAAAGCGATTTCCACCAAGGCTACCGCAACAGCTTCCTCGCCACGCCGTGGGACGCGCACTACCGCCCGGCCCTTGAGCATCCAAAGCCAAAAGTGCTCGGTAGCCAGACCGCCGTCGTCACTGGCCCGTCCGGCGAAGAAATTCACTGCGATCAGTACGGCCGCATCAAAGTGCAATTCCACTGGGACCGCGACGGCCAGGCCGACGACAAGACCACCTGCTGGATGCGCGTCGCCAGCGGTTGGGCCGGCAGCGCTTACGGCGGTATCGCCATCCCGCGCATCGGCATGGAAGTCCTCGTTACCTTCCTTGAAGGCGATCCCGATCAACCGCTGGTCACCGGCTGCCTGTACCACAAGGAAAACGTCGTCCCCTACGACTTGCCGGCGAACAAGACCCGCAGCACCTTCAAGACCCTCAGCTCCCCGGGCGGCAAGGGCTACAACGAGTTTCGCATCGAAGACAAGAAAGGCATCGAGCAGATCTACATCCACGCCCAGCGCGATTGGGACGAGAACATCGAGCACGACCAGAAAATCCGCGTCGGCAACGAACGCCATGACACCGTCGAAGCCAACACCCTGAGCGAATTCAAGGTTGAAGAACACCGGATTACGCACCTGGATCGCATCAGTGAAATGCGCGCTGACGACCACCTCACCGTGGGCGTGACCCAGCATGTAAAAGTCGGGACTGCGCAATTCGTTGAAGCCGGGACCGAGATTCACTACCACGCGGGTGACAAGGTTGTGGTCGAGGGCGGCATGGAGCTTACGGCCAAGGCTGGCGGCAGTTTTGTCAAAGTCGATGCCGGTGGCGTGACCATCAGCGGCGCCGAGGTCAAGGTCAACTCGGGCGGCGGCCCGGGCGCCGGCACAGGCATTGCCATCCTGCCACCGGTCATCCCCTTGGCCGCGGCAACAGACAAGGCCGGTGCCCTGCTCGTCCCCGCCGTCGCGCAAATCCTGCCGGCCAAAGCGCGCTAACCGATCTGCAAAGCCCGTCGCAAAAGCGGGCTGGGGACCACAGCTTGGGCCACGCCCTCAACCGTTGGCAGAGCAAATGGTTTACCCGTCAGAGGGGAGTCGTGGCTGACTCCCCAGGCCTTTTGCATACCGCAACACAAGCGTTCACCCATCAGTGGTAAACGCCTCCCGAGGAAATAAAAAATGCGCACATTCGCGCGCTCATCCAGGATGAAATCATTACTGTGTCTGACGTTCCCTTTGATCGGTGCCTGCAGCTCGGCTGACAGCATGACCGGCGACTACGGGGCCGACACTTTCACCTTGATTGCGAATTCACCTGCCAACTTCGAACTGACGTTCAAATCGCAGTATTCGCCGGAGTCCGGCCAGAACTGCGACGCTTATGTGCCAGGCCTGGGCAGCACACAACCAAGACGGCATCAAAAAACCGATAGCGTGGATGTAAAAGACAGGGCGCAAACGACCCGTTTCAAAATCCCTTTGAGCTATCACATCGCTGGATGCACCCTGGCGTTAACGCGGGTAGCCGTGGCCATCGACGGCCGCTATGGCCCATCTTCACTGGATATCGGTGGGGATGTCGGCGGAATATCTGTCAGAGGGGGCACAGCGTCGGGTGGTGTGACCCCTTCTGCGCCTGGAACCGCTGAGTTCAGAGGCCTGTGCACCTGGATGTTCCAGCTCAGCGTTGCAAGAATCGAAGATGACGGCATTTCAAAAATATTATCGTGCAGTGCGACGGATTCAAATTGGAACGTGCCCGCCGACTATTACGAACGCGGTAAACCGGGCGGAGCCGTTCAACGCTCAACGCTTAAAAACAGCGAAATCAGTTTTACTTACCGCCTATCAGAAGATGAAGTACCGAGCATGGACAATCGGTGGATTAAAACCACCCAGGGATGGAAACCGTGTCAAGGCAGCGCAACCTCCGAAAGATGCCAGAAACCGCCAGTGTTCAAAAAATTCAAAATCAACGGCCGCGAGTGCTCCGTTTATCCAAACTGCACCGAGTAACGCCTGTCTGGCGAAACAAAAGCGCATAAGCTTCACGACTATCAAACACGGACGTCGGATTCAGCACCATGGAATTGCAGTTCAGCATCACCCCAGAACACACGCGGATGCGGATCGGCGCACTGCTTGAGCAGGAGCTGCTCAAGGATGATCAGCTGCAGGCGCGGCTGTTGGTTCATATGCAGCAGTTGCAAGACCGTTTGCTCGCGCCGCTGCTGTTTTTCCTGGGGCTGGCCGGTGGTTTGCTGGCGATCTATTTCCCCGCGCGCTTACTCAGCGCACAGACTTTAATCGCCATGGTGCTGTTCGCCGTGGTTTTTACGGGGAGTTGGTGGTTTTACTCCGATCGCCTGTTAAACCCTTTGCGCAAACGCATCGCTGACAACCGTGCGAAGCCGCGTGCGCCTTTTCGTCGTGCGAGCCAGCGCCTGATCGAAATGAAGTTACGCACGCAGCTCAAGGCGTCTGAGGGAAATTATCGCCTGCAACTCGACGAACAGGGTTTCACCCTGATCAATACCAAAGGCAAGAGCGCCAAAGCCAGCCTGGCCTGGGCGCAGATCGTGCGACTCAAAATCACGCCCGACTTTTACTCCGTTGCCTGCGCCAAACTGGACGGCAAGGGCAAGGCCTATCACATCCCCAGGCACAGCGATGCGATGGACGCGGAGCTTTATCAGCAAGGTCTGGCGCTGTTTTTGAGCCGGGTGCCAGTTTCGGTTCAGTCATGAACAGCCCGCTCGAAACACACTCGAGAATGTCCCCGTGAGAAAAATCCTTCTGGGCTTGTTGGTCACCATCCTGAGCTCTCACGCCCTGGCCACTGAACCTCGGTTTACGACTCAGCTCAGTTGTCAGTTGGGTGACAGCCTAAGCGTGATTTCGCTGCTTCGCGGGCATCCCCTTTCGGGTACTGATGTGTACCGGGTGCGCCTGCCAGATGCAGCGGGTTTCCTGTACGAAGACGCGGATGCTTCTCGAGGGAGTAACGTGCAGTCGCGATGTGTGCCACTGAAAGAGGGTTCGCGTGTGCTGCTGGTCTCGGGTGAATTCACCTCGAATTACCTGCAAGGGGTGCTGTTCTATCTGGATCTTGTCGATCACAAGATCGGGCGAATCGAATTCGCTGAAAGAAACCGTCCGGGATGGATCTGGCTGACGGAGCAAGGTCCTCAGGTGATTTTTGCGAACGTGGGTCATGAGAGTTCGCACAAATACCTGATCTATGGCCCCAATGACCGCTACCAGGAAACGGATGAGTTTCCCGCTCATTCACACGTGAAGAATGAAACGCTGGTGACGTTAAAACTCTAACGACTCTCGCTCGATACAAATGAAGTTTTTACAAAGAATCGGCCCTACTCCTCAAAAAAACTCCTGTTCCCTGACAGCCGGCGTTCAGCAGGGTTAACCATCGCTTAACGCCGTGGTCGAAAACTCTACTGAACCGCACGCCCTCGACCGTTTTGGCCGACGCCCAGTGCGGCAGGTTCGGCCCGCGTCACGCCGAACTTCTTTCCGTTGCTCGGGAGTCCTTTGATGAACATTCGTCCCTTCCTGCTCACCGCCGCCCTCGCCTGCACAGCCTTCGCCGGGCTGGCCCAGGCCAATGACACGTCCGCCACCTCCAAAGCCGTGCCTTATCAGTACGGCATGCCGCTGCACGTCGCGAAAGTGGTGTCGTTGACCGAGCCACCCACAATGGATTGCAAGGTGATTACCGCAGACATGAAATACATCGACAACAACGGTAAGCCTGAGGAAATCAGCTATCGGAAATTGTCTGACGCGTGCAGTTATCAAAACTGACGGAAAGCTCTGATTTGCGGCTTTGCGGTAGGCTTGGCGTGCTCCGGAGGTTATGCTCGGGGTCCTCCTCACTGCCGCAAAGGACTCGCCATGCAGTTGTCGTTTCGCACGTTGTCTGGGATCACTGCTTCGTTGTGTTGTGTGCTCGCGCTGGTCTGGGGCTTTTTCCCCGAACTGTTGTTGGCGATCTGGAGCATTGAATATTCCGACGGAGCCGGGTTTGTCGCGCGGCGCAGCGCCATGTTGTTCGCGGCACTGGGGGTGATGTTTTTCCTGGTGCGCAATGCGCCGCCGTCATCGACACGAAGTGCGCTGAGCAACGGTTTTATGGTCGGCTGTTTTGGTTTGGCAGTGCTCGGTTTCGGAGAATGGCTGAACGGCCACGCCGGCCCCGGGATTTTGCTCGCGGTGCTGGTCGAGTTCGCGCTGGGCCTTGGTTTCGTGCAGGCCCGGCGCGTGACGGTCGAACTGAGTGAAACGGTGCGTTAAACGGCTCTGGAGCGTGGGCTGTAGTGGTGTGGCGTAGCTTGTTCCTTCAAGTCCGAGCGCAGCCCTGCGATCAGTTCATTGATTTCACGACAGCCATTGAGGTGGCTGGCGTCGATGCCACTGACCAACAAATCGACCTGATCGGTCTGATGATCGCCAAACACTTTGACGGTCATCGACAAGTCGGGCGACAAGGTGCACTGGCAGCGTTTTGGCAGAAAACTGCTTTCAATGATGTTACGAAGTTCCAAGGCAGACAGAAACATGGCGAACCCTCTCCTTACTGTGCGATTGCCAATCAAGTATTCACGCTGACCTTTTGCTGCTCCTGCACGGGTGTGTCCCCGCTGTTTCCCTGGTGCGGCAAACGGTGGTACTGCGAAATGCCCATTGGAGTGTAGGCGCCCAAACCCGGTGCGCCGCACTGAAAAGACGCATAAAACGTGCCTTTCATCGGCTCATTTTGACCCTCGAAAAATCAATGACTTGGCGCGATGGCCAGCGTTTTGCCAGTTGCAAAATGCCGGAATGGCTGGAGGGTACGTTGCATTTTGCAATCTGTTGCGGGTTTGCATTCGCTGCCTGTGACAGTAAGAATGCCTGTCAATCACCCTACACCCGCCAGGAGGCTTCCATGGGTTCTTTACGCATTTACGCGACCACCGGGCTTGTTATCGCAAATCTGTCCACGTTCGCCCACGCCGCCAAACTTGAAGACGTGGCCCCGTACCCGAAAGCCGAAGCCGGCTTCACCCGCCAGGTCATTCACTTACCCAAACAGGCGCAGGAAGAAAACTTCCAGGTCGAGATCCTCGCGGGTAAGACCCTTGAAGTGGATTGCAACCGCCAGAAACTGGACGGGATTCTCGATGAAAAGAGCCTGCAAGGCTGGGGTTACCCGTTTTATCACCTTGAGAATGTCATCGGCCCGACGAGCACGATGATGGCCTGCCCTCCCGGCTCGAAGAAAAAACGCGCGTTCGTACCGGTTGTCGGTGATGGCTTCATGCTGCGCTACAACAGCAAACTGCCGGTCGTGGTCTATGCCCCATCCAATGTCGAAGTGCGCTACCGCATCTGGTCGGCCTCGGACAAAACCGGAACAGCCCTTCAGGAATAATCAGAACAAGGAGCGCCGCCGTTGATTACCTGCCACGTCAGATATGTCATTGATCCTTACCAGTTGACCGAATTCGAGGCTTACGCCAAGGCCTGGCTCGGAATTGTCGAGCGCCTGGGCGGCAGCCATCACGGCTATTTTCTGCCCTCGGAAGGCGCCAGCAACATCGCTTACTGCCTGTTCAGCTTTCCCTCGCTGGCCGATTACGAAAGCTATCGGCATATCGCCATGACCGACCCTGAGAGTACGGCGCTGGTGGCGACGCTGGTCGAGAAGAAGTTCATTGTCAGCTACGAGCGCACATTCCTGCGCCCGTTGCTGGCCTGACCGACATCACGCCGGGACGCTGCACGCCGCCGCGCGCTCGGCGACATGCCGCAAACTGTCGAAATTGATGTTCGCACCGGAATCGATGGCGACGAAGGTTTGCTCGCGGACTCCCGTGCGCGCCACGAACTGCTTGATCCCGGCCACGGCCAAGGCGCCGGAGGGCTCGGTGATCGAGCGGGTATCGTCGTAGATGTTCTTGATCGCTGCGCAGAGCTCATCGTTGCTGACGGTGATGACTTCGTCGACACAAAACCGGCAAACCTCAAAGCCGAACTCACCGATCTGCGCCACCGCCACACCATCGGCGAAGGTGCCGACATTGGGCAGGACGACCCGTTCTCCTGCGTGCAGGGCGGCTTGCAGGCACGCAGAGTGTTTGGATTCGACGCCGATGATCCGCACGTCCGGGCGCAGGTATTTGATATAGGCCGCGATGCCCGCGATCAACCCGCCACCGCCGACCGGAATAAAGATCGCGTCCAGCGCGCCCTGGTGCTGGCGGAGGATTTCCATGGCGACGGTGCCTTGCCCGGCGATCACGTGCGGATCATCGAACGGTGAAACAAAGGTGCGCCCGGTCTGCTCGGCAAGTTGCAGTGCATAAGCCAGTGCAAACGGAAAACTCTCACCGTGCAGCAGCGCTTCGGCGCCACGACTTCGCACGCCAAGCACTTTCAGTTCCGGCGTCGACTTCGGCATGACGATAGTCGCGGCAATTCCCAACTCGCGCGCCGCCAGCGCCACGCCTTGCGCGTGATTGCCGGCAGACGCGGTGATCACCCCGCGCGCTTTCTGCGCATCGCTCAACTGCACCAGTTTGTTGTAGGCACCGCGGATTTTGAAGGAGAACGTCGGCTGCAGATCTTCGCGCTTGAGCAGGATGCGGTTGCCCAACGCTTCGGACAGCGCCGGCGCGGCCTGCAACGGCGTACGCACGGCCAGGTCATAAACGGGCGCGGCAAGAATCTTCTTCACGTATTGCTCAAGCAGGGCTTGCTGATCGTCGGTATACGTCATCGTCATCTCCTTGATAACCCCCTGTAGGAGCTGCCGCAGGCTGCGATCTTTTGATCTTGATCTTTAAAAGCAACATCAAAAGATCGCAGCCTG